>NZ_JBHWBS010000002.1:105401-177712 GCF_042735655.1 Streptomyces sp. NPDC059567
CGTTTTTTGTGTGGCGCCCGGCCTTATAGGGGTGGGGGGGTGGCCGGTACCCTGGGGGCCACCCCCTCACGCGTATGCGCAGCTGCCTAGCGGAGATCGAACTCCCCGTCACGCGCGCCCAGGACGAACGCGTCCCACTCGGCCTTCGTGTACCGCAGCACGGTGCCCTTGTCGAGCGACGACCGCATCGCCACCGCTCCCTCGGGGAGACGGGCGATCTCCACGCGCTCCTCGTCCGGAGAGGTCCCGGGAGCGCCCTGCCACTCGACGTCGGAGATGTCGAGGGCGTAGAGCTCTTCCTTCTGTCGTTCCTTCTCACTGGCGTCGGCCATCGGCGCGATCCTTATCTGTGCTGTGAACGAGCCTCGTGCTGTGGTCAAGCGTGTCGATCAGCCTAGTGGCCGAGCCGCTCCGCCGCGGCCCGTACGTCGGAGACGGGAACCCGCACGGAGACCCGGCCACCGGGGTTGAGCTTGAGCGCCAGATCCGGCGGGAGCAGCCGGGCCAACTCCGCGCCGTTCACCGGACGCAGCCGAGGCACGGTCGCCGGAGCGTGGTCCGGGTGGGTGAGCACCGGGACGAACCGGCCGTCGGCGTCCGTGTAGACGGCGATGTCCGCGCCCTCGTCCGGCAGGTACACCGTCGCCGCCGCGAGCGCCCCGGGAACCGCCTCGTCGGGCCCGTGCCCGCTCGCCGCGAGCTGCAGGGACGCGTCCACCGGGTCGGTCGGCCGCGGCCAGCCCAGACTCACGGGGGAGGGGCGGTAGTTCGGGTTGTGCCGGAACGCCCCGGGCTCTCCCTGCGCGTCCACCTGCCAGGCCCCGATCACGGCGAAGGGAGGCACCTCCCCGGCCGGGTCGTACATCGGGTCGATGGAGTACAGCCAGGTGCCCGGCGCCCGCCGCGCCTGCGCCCGCAGCTCCTCGGTGAGCTCCGGCACGGGCCGCCCCGCCGCCTCCTGGGGCTGGGGCTGGGGCTGCGGCGGAACCTGCGGCTGGGGCTGGCCCTGCCCCTGTGCCTGTGCCGGCGCCTGCCCCTGGGCTCGGGCCTCGGCCTGCGCACGCCGCTCCGCCGCCCGACGGTCCCACTCGTCCATCAGCCTTCGGTAGGCGGCCTCCTGCTGCGCGACGCTCAGCACGCTCTCGACCGGAGCGTCGTCGAAGAGACCGACCGTGTTCTCGGGATCGGCGGGCTCACCGGGCTTCAGCACATATGCCCGGTCGCTCCCGCTGCCGGCCAGCATTCCACTCTGCCGCACCTCCGCCAGGGCCCCGTTGACGGCCAGCAGCCAGCCACCGCCCTCCAGACGGAGCCGTACGTCCCGCAGTGCCCCGGACAGGTCTCTGCCCCGCGCCAGCGCCGAACCCCACGGCCCGGTCGCCTCGACGCCGTACGGCATGGCCAGCGCGTCGTCGATCCACCACCGCACGGTGCACCGCACCTGCTCGGTGCCGCGCACGGCGGTGGCGTCGTCGCGGCTGCCCAGCAGCCTCTCGCTCATTGCGTCCATCCAGGGGGTAGCAGACTGTTCGGGGGTGCGGGGGGCGGCGGGGATGCCGAGCCGCCTGCCCCGGCATGGGGGTTGTAGTGGGGATTGGGCGTGTACTGCGTCGTTCCGTCCGGAAGTTTCTCCCAGGCGCCCTTGATGTTCTCCGTCCGCACGCCGCCCGGGAACGCGATCTCCTTCTCGTTGGCGAAGATGTTGTCCGGAATGGACGCGTTGACGTCGATACCGCCGGGAGCGTCGATGTCGTACCGGTAGCGCGACCCCCAGCCCAGATCCGGGTCGCGGGTGGTGCCCACGTAGACCGAGTGGTCGTTGTGGCGCACGTAGCCGTCGAGATCCGTGTTGTGGTTGTTCCACGGCTTGAAGCCGTCCCGGAAGATCTCGTCCGGCGCCCGGTCGTCGTTGCGCCACAGCGGCTCGTCCGTCGTACGCCACTGTGCGTGGTCCGGGATCTTCGAGACGTCGACGGACCGGTCGGCGGCCGCATGCAGCTTGTCGTGGACCGTGGGCGGGTGGCTCGGCGGATCCGGGACCCGCTGGGCCGGAATGTCGTCGAGCCCCTTGCGGGCCGCGTTCTCCAGAGCGGTCTCCGCGCCCTCCTTGAGGCCGACCCGGATACCGGTACGGACGGTGCCCAGGCCCTTCGTGCCGAGGATTTCGGGAAGCAGCCGCCCGAGGCCCTCGCTCGGGTCCTTCTTGAACGAGTCGATCAGGGCGCCGGGGACGCGCTCCGGGTGCGCCGCGGTGGACACCAGACCGGCCAGCGTCATGTTGACGTTCTGCATGTACTGCGCCGGGTGCGTGATGTTGTACGGGTCCAGGGGGTTCAGGCCCCGGGCGAAGTTGACGATCCCCGCCGCCCCCTTGATCACACCGCCGGCGACGTGCAGGGTCTCGATGTTGAGCGCCCCGTAGGCGTCGATGGCGTTCGACGCGAGACGATTCGAGGCCGGCGGCTCCTGGGGCGCGTGCGCCAGCGCCGTACGCACCGCCTTCTCCGCGGCCGAAGCGGCCTCGTTGCGCTGGCGCCTGGCCTCCTTGAGGGTCTCCTGCGCCTGCTCCCGCTCCGCCTTGCCCGGATCGGTGAAGGGCTCGGGCCGCGGGCCGGGGTCCCGGCCCTCCTTCACGGCCGCGTTGTAGGTGTCGACCTTGCCGTTGTACGCGTCGACGGCCTTCTTCGACGTCTCCTCGCCCCGCTTGTACAGGTCGATCGCTTCCTTGGCCTTCCCCTGGGCCCAGACCACGGTCTCCGCGTACCGCGTGAGCGCGCCGCCCGCCGTCTCGCAGGCGTCGGCGGCATGCAGCCACTTGGTGGGCTCCATCGCCAGCTTGGCGCGGAAGGCGTTGCCCGACTGGCCCTTCCAGCCGTTCGAGTCGAGCGTGCGCATGCCGCGCCCCACCTGGTCGAACGCCCGGTGGAAGTCCTTGAGATGGGCGGCCACCTCCCGGAGCTTGTCGGGCTTGCCGTGGATCAGCTCGTTGGCCTCCTGGGTCTGGCCGAGCTGCTGCTCGCCGACCGAGGCGCCGAGGCTGGAGGCCGTGTCGTCGCCCCAGTCCGTGACCTTGTCGGCGATGCCCTCGGCGCCGATGCGCTCCAGGCCCTCGCCGAGCAGATCGGTGCCCTTGTCGATGCCGGTGCCGAGGACCTTCTTGCCGGCCTCCACACCGTCCTCGACGGCCTCGAGACCGCTGTCGAGAAGGTTCTTGCCACCGCTGACCCATCCGCCGAAGTCCACCATCAGGGCTGCCCGCCCTGCTGCTCGGCGGCCTTGGCGCGCTCCTCCGGCGACGGCCCGAACGTCTCGCGCATCCCGGCGTTCATCTCGTCACGCAGTCCGGCCGCGTCGATGATCCCGTTGGTCGGCACCATGCCGGAGGTGGACACGTCCCAGGCGGTGTCCTTCCACGCCTGCTTGCTGTTCTCCCGCGCCGTGTCGAAGGACTCCTGGCTGTAGTCGGCGTCCCGGATGTGCGTGAACGTGTTGCTCGACAGCACCTCGCCCCAGCCCTTCTGGGTGATCTCGTCCTCGGTGGCGTACGGGTTGCCCATCGCGGAGTTCGTCAGCACCTTGAACGAGCCGGAGATGTACTGCTCCTGCTCGTGGAACACACCCGCCGAAAGCCCCGTCAGCTCGGCGAAGAGGGTGCCCTTCTGCACCAGGGAGCGGACACCCCACTCCCATCGCTCGCAGTACGTCTTCATGGCGCCGGTCAGCCCGTCGTGCCCCGTCTCCATGCCCGAGAGCTGGAGATCGGAGAACCCGCGCCCCATGCTGGCCTCGCCCACCATCCCGAGCTCCTTGAGCTCCGAGAGAGTGCCCGTGATGCCCTTGGTGATCTGGGCGAGCGCCTCCTGCGACGCCGCGAGATCCGGATCCGTCACGACCGACGACCTCCCTGTCCGTCCACGTCGACCGCCGCCCCGTCGGGCACGATCCCCTGCACCGGCGGGAACACCGACCCGCCGGGACTGCCGGCGTCCAGCGCCACCCCGCACGGCGAGGCGACGGTGGGCACCACATCGTCCAGCAGCCGGGAGCCCAGCACCCGGCGGTACGTCCACTCCCCGGCCTCCTCGCCGCGCGCCTGCGCGAACCGGGCGAGCGCGGCCTCGTCGGAGAACGCGCAGATCCAGGCGATCCCTCCGAAGTCCGCGGTCCACAGGCCGCCCGCGGTGTCCATCGGCACCAGGACGGCCGAGGAGCGGAAGTGCGCCAGCCGTTCGAGGACGGCCTCGCGGGCCGCCGCGGCCGCGGCGGCGTCGAGGGGCACCTCCCCACCGGCCCCGTCAGGGGCGGCGGGGTCCGGCGAGGCCGCGGGGACAGGCGCATCCCCGCCGGCTCCGTCCGGGGCGGCGGGACCCGGCGCCGGGTGGCCGGGAGGCGACGTTCCCGCCGAGCCCTTGAGCACCCGCTCGGTGGACTCGCCCCGCACCTGTCCCCACAGCTCGTCGAAACTCATCAGTGCTCCCTAGTGCTGTTCCGGCAGCCATCCCAGCTGGACCAGCGGCGTCCCGCGCTTGCGGGAGACGAAGGTGCCGCGGCCCGGAGGCATCGGACGGGCGCGGACGTTGCCGAGGATGTCACCCTCGCCGGGGTCGCCGGAGAGGATGACGCCCTGGGCGCCCAGCTCCTTGGCGCGCTGCATGAAGGGCTCGTACATCGCCCTCGACGCGCCCGCCGAGCTGCGCGCGACGATGAAGCGGATGCCCACGTCCCGCGCGAACGGCAGGTTCTCCACCAACACCTGGAGCGGGTTGCCCGAGTTCGTCGCCACCAGCTCGAAATCGTCCACCAGGACGTACAGCTGCGGACCCGTCCACCAGCTGCGGTCCCGCAGCTGCTGCGGGGTGATGTCGGGCTTCGGCGCCCGCTTCGTCATCACCGTGTTGATCGCGTCCATGTGCATCTGCATGGCGGACGCCATCGGCGCGTACTCGAGCAGGTGCGAGGGCGCGACCGCCTCCAGCATCGTGCGCCGGTAGTCACCGACCACGATCCGCGCCTGCTCCGGGGTGTACCGCTCGCACAGCTGCTTGGCGATGAGCCGCAGCAGGCCCGTCTTTCCGGTCTCGCTCTCGCCGAAGATCAGGAAGAACGGGTCCGTCTCGAAGTCGACGAACACCGGCTCCAGGTTCGTCTCGTCGATACCGATCGCGATGCCGTGCTGCGGGTACTCGAAGCCCTTCGGCAGCTGCTCCGCCGGCAGCCTGCGCGGCAGCAGCCGCACCGCCGGAGCGGGCGCGCCCGCCCAGCTGCTCTTCACGGCCTGCACGAACGCGGCCGTGCCCTCCGACAGGTCCACCGACGAGCTCGACCCGTCGATCCGCGGCAGCGCGCCCATGAAGTGCAGCTTCTCCGGCACCTGGCCACGACCCGGCACGCCCGGCGGGACGTTCGCCGCGACCTTGCGGTCGAACTCGGAGTCCATGACATCGCCGAGCCGCAGCTCCAGACGCCCCAGCATCTGGTCCTTCAGCGCGGCCCGCACCTCCATGTACCGGGCCGCGGTGATGACCACGTGGATGCCGTAGCCCAGACCGCGCGCCGCGATGTCCGAAACGACCGGCTCCAGCCCGTCGTACTCGTTGCGGAAACCGCCCCAGCCGTCGACGACCAGGAAGACGTCGCCCCAGGCCTCGCCGGGCAGTTCACCCGCGGCGCGCTTGCGCCGGTAGGTGGCGATCGAGTCGATCGAGTGCGAGCGGAAGAACTCCTCGCGCCGGTTCAGCACGCCGAGCACCTCCGCGACCGTACGCCGCACCCGCTCGGGGTCCAGCCGGGACGCGACCCCGCCGACGTGCGGCAGGTCGGCCAGCGACACCAGGCCGCCACCACCGAAGTCCAGCGCGTAGAACTGCACTTCGGCGGGGGTGTGGGTGAGCGCGAACGACGAGATCAGCGTCCGCATCAGCGTCGACTTGCCGGACTGCGGACCGCCGATGACCATCATGTGGCCCGCCGCACCGGAGAAGTCCCGGTACAGCACCTCGCGCCGCTGCTCGAAGGGCTTGTCGATGAGGCCGAGCGGCACGGTCAGACCGCCGGGACGGGTGTACTCGGTCGCCGTCAGACCCCGGTCCCCGGTCGGCGCCAGCCCCGGAAGGAGCTGGTCGAGCGACGGAGCCTGGTCCAGCGGCGGCAGCCACACCTGGTGGGCGGGCACGCCCTGCCCCTCCAGCCGGCGCACGATCACGTCGAGGACGGTGTCCGCGAGCGCCTCATCCTCCTCCTCGCGCTGCGCCGTCAGATACGCCGGGTCGGGCGCCGCGTACACGACCGGCACCGGCGAGGCGGTGAAGACCGCGGGACGCCGCTCGATCGGCATCTGCCCGGCCGTCAGCCGCGGCCCGCCCGTGCGGTACGTACCGGAGACGTACGCCGCCTTGAAGCGGGTCATCTCGTCGGTACCGAACTTCAGATAGCCCGAACCCGGCACCGACGGCAGGTGGTACGCGTCCGGCACACCGATCGCCGTGCGCGACTCGGCCGCCGAGAACGTCCGCAGACCGATCCGGTACGACAGGTACGTGTCCAGACCGCGGAGCTTGCCCTCCTCCAGTCGCTGCGAGGCCAGCAGCAGGTGCACACCCAGGGAGCGGCCGATGCGGCCGATCTGGATGAACATGTCGATGAAGTCCGGCTTCGCCGTCAGCAGCTCGGAGAACTCGTCGATGACCAGGACCAGCGAGGCCAGCGGCTCCAGCGGAGCACCCGCCGCCCGCGCCTTCTCGTAGTCGTGGATGTTGGCGTAGTTGCCCGCCGAGCGCAGCAGCTCCTGACGGCGCTGCAGCTCACCGCGGATCGCGTCGCCCATGCGGTCGACGAGCGTGAGGTCGTCGGAGAGGTTGGTGATCACGGCAGCGACGTGCGGCATCTGGGACATGCCCGCGAAGGTCGCACCGCCCTTGAAGTCCGCGAGGACGAAGTTCAGCGTCTCCGAGGAGTGCGTCACCGCGAGACCGAGGACGAGCGTGCGCAGCAGCTCCGACTTTCCGGAACCGGTCGCACCCACGCACAGACCGTGCGGGCCCATGCCCTCCTGCGCGGCCTCCTTGAGGTCCAGCATGACCGGCTGGCCGTCCTCGCCGACACCGATCGGCACGCGCAGCCGCTCCGCCACCGACCGGGGCCGCCAGGTCCGCGCCACGTCCACCGACGCGGCATCGCCCAGGTTCAGCAGATCCGTGAAGTCCAGGTTGGCGAGCAGCGGTTCGTCGTCGTCCCCGCCGCCCATCCGCAGCGGCGCGAGCTGCCGCGCCAGCGCCTCGGCGGCCGGCAGCGAGATCCCGTCCGGCGCACCCTCGTACGCGAACCCGCCGCCCGACTCCAGGCGCAGCCGCCCCGGCCGTACGACCACGGAGAGGCCACCGCGCGGCTCGTCGAGCTCACCCGAGACCACCTCGACGATGGTCACGCCCTGCAGACCCTCGGGCGCCGCGAACAGCGAGTCCGGCGGCACCATCCCGCCGTCGAGGACCACCACGACATGCGGCTGGTCCATGACCGGCTGGTTGTCGCGGCTGAACCGCGGCCGGCCGTCGAGCCGCGAGCGGATCATCGACTCCAGCTCACCGAGATCGTCGCCGAACAGCCGCTTGCTGCCCGCCCCGTCGACCTGCCCCGCCACCTGCGTGTGCGGCAGCCACTTCGTCCAGTCCCAGCGCTCCTGCGCGCCCCGGGCCGCGACCACGGCCAGCAGCAGATCGTCGGGGGAGTGCAGCGTCACCAGCTGGGAGACCATGCCGCGCGCCGCGGCCTGCGCCGCCTCCGGCTCACCGGAGACCGTCACGTGGTAGAAGGCGCGCATCGAGACCGCCATCGGCAGCCCGTCCAGCGAACCGTGCACGGCCAGGAACTGCTGCATCGCACCGGCGCACAGCGGCTCCAGCTCGTCCACCGGCGCCGTGTCCGGCGCGACCAGGGGCGTCGCCAACTGCTGGGCGCCGAGCCCCATCCGTACCTGCCCGAAGTCCTTGTCGCCCACGCGGCGTTCCCACACGCGCGAGCCCTCGGCCACCACCGACCACAACTGCTCGGGGGCGGGGTGCAGATACAGCTGCGCGTCGCGCTGCTTGCGCGCGGTGCGCCGGACCGTACGCCGGGTCTGCGCGAGGTATTTGAGATAGTCGCGCCGGACATCGGCAATTTGCCCCTGCGTACCCTTCCGGAACCGCACGAGCTGCGCGATGACCATCGCGACGGTCGAGACGAGCATCAGGATGCCCATGATGCGCATGAACGGATGCGCCCCAGGCATGAAGAAGAACACCACCGAGGAGCCCATGCCGAGCATCGGCAGGAGTTGCATCAGCATGCCCTCCTGCTGCCCGCGCGGCAGTTCGGGCGGGGACTCCAGGACCAGTTCCTCACTGGGTACTTCCGGAGGAAGCGACCTCGGCGGGCGCTTGACGACGATCTGGCTCACCGGCGCATCAATCCCTCGTTACGGGCGGACTTCGTGCGGGAGTTCCGCACCGGCGCCCCCGTGAGCGACGGCCTCCCCCATGAGACGGCGATCCTACTTGCAGCCACCTGTGCCCGTCCCCGGTAGGGTGGCGCGCGCATTGTGCGCAACCGCGAATCAGGGGGTCCAGACACGTGAGTACGACCGCAGCGACCGGCTTCTGCCGCGTCACCGTCGTGGCGCCGGACAGTCGTATCGACGTCGCGCTCCCGGAGGACATCGCCGTCGCCGACGTCTATCCGGAGATCCTGCGGCTCACCGGCCAGACCCAGACCGCCGGCACTCCGACCGGGTACCACCTCGTCCGGCGCGACGGCTCGGTCCTGGACGGGGCACGCACCCTCGCCGCCCAGCAGGTCCTCGACGGCGAGGTCCTCTCGCTGCGCCCGTTCGCGCAGTCGCTGCCGCCCGCCGTCTTCGACGACGTCTCCGACGCCGTCGCCTCCGCCGTCACCCGTGACCGGCACCTGTGGAGCGACGACCTGCTGCGGGGCGCCGGGCTCGTCGGCGGAGTGCTGCTGCTGGTCCTCATGGGCTTCGTGCTCTGGTTCGCCGATCCCGTACGCCACGACATGCACAGCCTGCCCGGCGTCGTCGCCGGCGCGGCGGGCGTCCTGCTGACCGCCTTCGCCGGCGTGCGGGCCAGGGTCTACGGCGACCGTGCCACCGCCGTCGCCCTCGGTCTCGGCGCCCTTCCGCTGCTGCTCATCGCCGGCTCCGGCATCGTCGGACCCGACGCCGGCCACGGCCCCGGGCAGCTGCAGTTCCTGCTCGGCTGCGTGACCGTCCTGGTCGCCTCCGTCACCCTGGTCGCGCTCACTCCCAGCGGCGACGCGCCCTTCGTCGCGGCGACCTTCCTGGCCGCCGTCGGCACCCTCGCCACCTTCCTGGCGATCCTCTCCGAGTCCTCGGCCACCGAGACCGCCGCGGTCTGCGCCCCGGTCGCCGTCGGCCTGGTCGCCTTCCTGCCCGGCCTCTCCGCCCGCTTCGCCCGGCTGCCCATCGGCTACGCCTCCCCGCGCAGCGCCACCGACGACGAGTTCCACGCCGACCCGAACCAGACCCCCGACGAGGCCCAGCCCGTCGACGGCGAGCGCATCGCCCTCCAGGCACGGCGCGGCCACGAGATGCTCCTCGGCCTCGTCGGCGGCTGCGCCGCCGTCGTCGTCGGCTCCGCCGCGGTCCTCGGATTCGCCGGAAACGTCTGGGGCCAGCTCCTCGCCCTCGCCTCCGGCCTCGCGATGCTGCTGCGCGCCCGGCTCTTCCGCTACACCTCGCAGGTCGCCTGCGTCCTGGTGGCCGGCATCGCCGCGATCGCCCTGCTGATCCTCGGCCTCTCCCTGAACCCGCCGGCCGACCTGGTCAAGGACCTGCTGATCTACGGGGACCGCGGCGGCCTGGACATCCGTACGATCTGGCTCACCGCCGCCGTCGCCGCGGGCGCCGCCCTGGTCACCGCCATCGGCCTGATCATCCCGAGGAAGGGCCTCTCGCCCTTCTGGGGCCGCCTGCTCGACCTGACCGAGGGCTTCGTCCTGCTCTCCCTCGTCCCGCTCTGCCTGGCGGTCCTGGACGTCTTCATGGCGGCCCGCTCCCTCACCAGTAAGTAAGGGGCACTCCGGACAGCTGGTACGCTGTGTGACGGCCGTCTGTGTACGCGCTCCCGGATCTCTCTGGAAGCAGCGCTCATCGGTCCTTCGCCTCCGAGTCACGGAAGCTCCCCTGAGAACGAGACCAGGGGCACTCGTGGGCGCATCGAACACCAAGAGGAGTACCGAGTGTCTCTCGACGCCGCTACGAAGAAGCAGATTTTCGCCGAGTTCGGCCAGAAGGAGGGCGACACCGGCTCCCCCGAGGTTCAGGTCGCGATGCTCTCCCGCCGCATCTCGGACCTCACCGAGCACCTCAAGCAGCACAAGCACGACCACCACTCCCGTCGTGGTCTGCTGATCCTGGTCGGCCAGCGTCGCCGCCTGCTGCAGTACCTGGCCAAGAAGGACATCCAGCGCTTCCGTGCCCTGGTCGACCGCCTCGGCATCCGCCGCGGTGCGGCCGGCGGCGCCAAGTAAGGACGCCGTGAAGGGAGCGGTTCCCACGTTTAGGGGGCCGCTCCCTTTGCTGTACGTGCGCGATGTACCGACCGGCACTTAGTCTGGTCGGACAACGCCACATCACGAGCGAGAGGCCGCCGGCACGCCGCCGGTCCTCGGTAGTGGCCCCCGGACCCCTCAATCCCCGGGTGCTTCGATCGAAGACCGGCCCGCACCCGAAGGCGCGCTTCTCCTCCACCACCGTCCCCGGCCACACGGGCCGAAGGACGAAAAGACGAACACGTAGGAGAAACCGCTAGTGGAGAACGAGACCCACTACGCCGAGGCCGTCATCGACAACGGCACCTTCGGCACCCGCACCATCCGCTTCGAGACGGGCCGCCTGGCCAAGCAGGCCGCCGGCTCCGCCGTCGCGTACCTGGACGACGACACGATGGTCCTTTCGGCCACCACCGCGTCCAAGAAGCCCAAGGACCAGCTCGACTTCTTCCCCCTGACGGTGGACGTCGAGGAGCGGATGTACGCGGCCGGCAAGATCCCCGGCTCCTTCTTCCGCCGGGAGGGCCGCCCCTCCGAGGACGCGATCCTCACCTGTCGCCTGATCGACCGCCCGCTGCGCCCCTCCTTCAAGAAGGGCCTGCGCAACGAGATCCAGATCGTCGAGACGATCATGGCGCTCAACCCCGACCACCTCTACGACGTGGTCGCCATCAACGCCGCCTCCTGCTCCACGCAGCTGGCCGGCCTGCCCTTCTCCGGCCCGATCGGCGGCACCCGTGTCGCGCTGATCAAGGGCCAGTGGGTCGCGTTCCCGACGCACACCGAGCTCGAGGACGCCGTCTTCGACATGGTCGTCGCCGGTCGCGTCCTGGAGGACGGCGACGTCGCGATCATGATGGTCGAGGCCGAGGCCACCGAGAAGACGATCGAGCTCGTCAAGGGCGGCGCCGAGGCGCCGACCGAGGAGGTCGTCGCCGCCGGTCTCGAGGCCGCGAAGCCCTTCATCAAGGTCCTCTGCAAGGCGCAGGCCGACCTCGCCGCCAAGGCCGCCAAGCCCACCGGCGAGTTCCCGGTCTACCTCGACTACCAGGACGACGTCCTGGAGGCGCTCACCGCCGCGGTCAAGAGCGAGCTCGCCCAGGCGCTCACCATCGCCGGCAAGCAGGAGCGCGAAGCCGAGCTCGACCGCGTCAAGGAGCTCGCCGCCGAGAAGCTCCTCCCGGCCTTCGAAGGCCGCGAGAAGGAGATCTCCGGCGCCTACCGCGCGCTGACCAAGAAGCTGGTCCGCGAGCGGATCATCAAGGACAAGGTCCGCATCGACGGTCGCGGCATCACGGACATCCGTACGCTCGCCGCCGAGGTCGAGGCCATCCCGCGCGTGCACGGCTCGGCGCTCTTCGAGCGTGGCGAGACCCAGATCCTGGGCGTCACCACCCTCAACATGCTCCGTATGGAGCAGCAGCTGGACACCCTTTCCCCGGTGACCCGCAAGCGCTACATGCACAACTACAACTTCCCGCCGTACTCCGTCGGTGAGACCGGCCGCGTGGGCTCGCCCAAGCGCCGCGAGATCGGCCACGGCGCGCTCGCCGAGCGCGCCATCGTGCCGGTGCTGCCGACGCGCGAGGAGTTCCCGTACGCGATCCGTCAGGTGTCCGAGGCCCTCGGCTCCAACGGCTCGACGTCCATGGGTTCGGTCTGCGCCTCCACCATGTCGCTGCTGAACGCCGGTGTGCCGCTGAAGGCCCCCGTCGCCGGTATCGCCATGGGTCTGATCTCCGAGGAGATCGACGGCAAGACCCACTACGTCGCCCTCACCGACATCCTCGGTGCGGAGGACGCCTTCGGCGACATGGACTTCAAGGTCGCCGGTACGAAGACCTTCGTCACCGCGCTCCAGCTCGACACCAAGCTCGACGGCATCCCCGCCTCGGTCCTGGCCGCCGCGCTGAAGCAGGCCCGTGACGCGCGTCTGCACATCCTCGACGTGATGAACGAGGCGATCGACGTTCCGGACGAGATGTCCCCGAACGCGCCGCGCATCATCACCGTCAAGATCCCGGTGGACAAGATCGGTGAGGTCATCGGCCCCAAGGGCAAGATGATCAACCAGATCCAGGAGGACACCGGCGCCGACATCACGATCGAGGACGACGGCACCATCTACATCGGTGCCGCCCAGGGCTCGCAGGCCGAGGCCGCCCGCGCCACGATCAACGGCATCGCCAACCCGACCATGCCGGAGGTCGGCGAGCGCTACCTGGGTACGGTCGTCAAGACCACCACCTTCGGTGCCTTCGTCTCCCTCATGCCCGGCAAGGACGGTCTGCTGCACATCTCGCAGATCCGCAAGCTCGCCGGTGGCAAGCGCGTGGAGAACGTCGAGGACGTGCTCGCGGTCGGCGCCAAGGTCCAGGTCGAGATCGCCGAGATCGACCAGCGCGGCAAGCTCTCCCTCGTCCCCGTCATGGCGGACGAAGAGAACGCCGCCGAGGACAAGAAGGACGACACCGACCAGTGACGTCCCGTAGTTCCCGTGTGACGGCCCGCCCCTCTTCGGAGGGGCGGGCCGTCGCCCGTACCCAAACGCTTCTCCCGGGCAAGGACGGCATCGGCACGGTCCGCCGCACCACCCTCCCCGGCGGCCTGCGGATCGTCACCGAGACCCTGCCGTCCGTACGCTCCGCCACCTTCGGCATCTGGGCGAACGTCGGCTCCCGCGACGAGACGCCCACGCTCAACGGCGCCACGCACTATCTGGAGCACCTCCTCTTCAAGGGCACCAAGCGACGCAGCGCCCTCGACATCTCCGCCGCGCTCGACGCGGTCGGCGGCGAGATGAACGCCTTCACGGCGAAGGAGTACACCTGCTACTACGCGCGGGTCCTCGACACCGACCTGCCGCTCGCGATCGACGTCGTCTGCGACATGCTCACCGGCTCGCTGATCCTCGAGGAGGACGTGGACGCCGAGCGCGGCGTCATCCTCGAAGAGATCGCGATGACCGAGGACGACCCGGGCGACGTCGTGCACGACCTGTTCGCGCAGACCATGTTCGGCGACACCCCGCTGGGCCGCCCGGTCCTCGGCACGGTCGACACGATCAACGCCCTCGACCGGGGCCGGATCGCCCGCTTCTACAAGAAGCACTACGACCCGACCCACCTGGTCGTCGCCGCCGCGGGCAACATCGACCACGCCACGGTCGTACGCCAGGTCCGCCGCGCCTTCGAGAAGGCCGGTGCCCTCACCCGTACGGACGCCGGCCCGGTCGCCCCCCGCGACGGCCACCGCACGATCCGCACGGCGGGCCGCGTCGAGCACCTGAGCCGCAAGACCGAGCAGGCACACGTGGTCCTCGGCATGCCGGGTCTGGCCCGCACCGACGAGCGCCGCTGGGCGCTCGGCGTGCTGAACACGGCCCTCGGCGGCGGTATGTCCTCCCGCCTCTTCCAGGAGGTCCGCGAGAAGCGCGGCCTGGCCTACAGCGTGTACTCGTACACCTCGGGCTTCGCCGACTGCGGCCTCTTCGGCGTGTACGCGGGCTGCCGCCCCAACCAGGTCCACGACGTGCTGAGGATCTGCCGGGACGAGCTCGACAAGGTCGCCTCCGACGGACTGACCGACGACGAGATCGCCCGCGCCATCGGCCAGCTCTCCGGCTCGACCGTCCTCGGCCTGGAGGACACCGGCGCCCTGATGAACCGCATCGGCAAGAGCGAGCTGTGCTGGGGCACCCAGATGTCCGTCGACGACATGCTCGCCCGGATCGCCGCGGTCACCCCGGACGAGGTCCGCGAGGTCGCCCGTGATGTGCTCGGACAGCGCCCCTCGCTGTCCGTCATAGGGCCGCTGAAGGACAAGCAGGCGGCACGCCTGCACGAATCCGTCTCCTAGAGAGAGTTCAGAGAGCAATGAGCAAGCTGCGCGTGGCGGTCCTCGGAGCCCAGGGCCGTATCGGCTCCGAGGCGGTACGGGCCGTCGAGGCCGCCGAGGACATGGAACTGGTCGCGGCGCTCGGCCGCGGCGACAAGCTGGAGACGCTCGCCGACGCGGGCGCCCAGGTCGCGGTCGAACTGACCACCCCGGCCTCGGTGATGGACAACCTCGACTACTGCGTGAGCCACGGCATCCACGCGGTCGTGGGCACCACCGGCTGGACCGAGGAGCGCCTCGCGCAGCTGAACACCTGGCTCGCCGCCTCTCCGGAGACCGGCGTCCTGATCGCCCCGAACTTCTCCATCGGCGCCGTCCTGACGATGAAGTTCGCCCAGATCGCCGCTCCCTACTTCGAGTCCGTCGAAGTCGTGGAGCTGCACCACCCCAACAAGGTCGACGCCCCCAGCGGCACCGCCACCCGCACCGCCCAGCTGATCGCCGCGGCCCGTGCCGAGGCCGGCCTCGGCGCCCAGCCGGACGCGACCGCGACCGCCCTGGAGGGAGCGCGCGGCGCCGACGTCGACGGCGTTCCGGTGCACGCCGTACGCCTGCGGGGCCTGCTGGCCCACCAGGAGGTGCTGCTCGGCGGTGAGGGCGAGACCCTGACGATCCGTCACGACTCGCTGCACCACTCCAGCTTCATGCCGGGCATCCTCCTGGGCGCCCGCCGCGTGGTCACCACTCCCGGCCTTACCTTCGGCCTGGAGCACTTCCTGGACCTGGGCTGACGGTCATGGGCGGAAAGATCACGTACGTCTTCCTCGCCACCGTCCTCGTCCTCGTCTTCGGCGTGGTGGCGATGGAGGGCGTCCTGCTCCTGCTGACCGGCGAACCGGCCGCCATGGGCATGGGTGCGGTCGCGTTCCTGCTGCCCTTCGTGGGCGGCTGGTTCCTCTGGAAGAACACCGCCTTCGCGCGGAACGCGCAGCGGCTCGCCCGCGAGCTGGAGGCCGAAGGCGGCCTGCCCGTGGACGAGTTGAAGCGCACCGTCGGCGGCCGGATCGACCGGGACTCGGCCGACGAGGTCTTCGCGCGGCGGCGCGCCGAGACCGAGGACTCCCCGGACGACTGGCGTTGCTGGTTCCGGCTCGCGGTCGCCTATCACGACGCCCGCGACACCCCGCGCGCCCGCAAGGCGATGCAGCGCGCGATCGCCCTCCACGAGGGCCGTACGGTCAGCGCGTAGCGGGGTCGGTCAGGTCAACGCGAGGCGTGGGCGCCGTACTCGGCGTTCCACACCTCGACCGTGTCGGCGGCGCGGTCGAAGGCCTCGACGCGGGAGAGGAAGTCGGCGTTGTGGTCGGTGAGCAGCGTGATCTGCTCACCGCCCTGCCGTACGAGAGCCAGTGCCTGGCCCTGCACGGTACGGGGCAGCCCCAGCCAGCGCACGGGCTGCTGCACCGTGCGCAGCTCCGTCACCTGCGGCCAGGCCACGGTCGCCGTCGAGAAGAACCCGACCCGGCGCACACCGTGACGGCTCACCCAGGTGCCCACGCGCAGCGCGCGCAGCGCACCGGCGATGATCGCCGCGGCGAGCCCGAAGGTCGCGAGGGCGCCGCCCAGGGCCGACGCCGCGGCGATGATCACCGCGGCGAAGAGCACGAAGGACGCGAGCAGCAGAGCGAGCGCCGCCGCCCCGACCCGCCAGGGTCCCGGCCGGTAGGGACGACGCCACTCGTCGTGGTCGTCGTACGGCAGCGCGACATCGTCGGTCGCGTCAAAAGCGCGGTCGGCCGTCAGAAAAGGCAGGGGCACGACTGATCCTCACTCACAAGCACGCTCGAAGGGGCTGTGCCCGGTGAGGCTACCCAGGTGGTCTCGACCGGGCCACCCCAGGGGGGCCGTACTGCTCAACGGCTGTCGGAAGCCTCGGACTGCTGCCGGTGGCCCTCGGCCGCACCCGACTGCATCGACGGGATTCCGAAGAGCAGTGATCCGACGAGACCGGCCACGACGGTCAGCCCGACCAGCGTACGGCCCGCGACCTCGGAGACGCTGAGGCGCTCCCTCGGCGGCGGAGTGACGTTACTGCGGAAGCGGTCGGCATCAGCGACGAACGCGAACGGGACGGCCTCTCGCCGGCGGAACATGGGGCCACTCTCCTTGGAGCTCTGTGGTGTGCGGTGTCACAGGGACAGACGAGCAAAGTCACCATTCGGTGCCCGATTTCCCCGAATTGGCCAAAGAAAGTGGTCCGGGTGGGTGTGGGGGCAGGTGAGGGGCTCGGCTGTCAGTGCCTCCCCGTAGAGTGGGCGCCGCCCGAGCGACGCACTTTGGAAGGACCCCGCCGGTGACCGACACCCCCGCAGCAGACCTCAAGCCCAGCTTCCGCAGCGATGTGACCGTCGAGCTGGTGAAGCACAGCGCCGCCGACTCGGACGTGCTGTGGGCGGCCCGCGTCTCCACGGCGGGGGAGCAGTCGCTCGACGAGCTGCAGAAGGACCCCGAGCGGTCCAAGGGGCTCGTCAACTACCTGATGCGGGACCGGCACGGCAGCCCCTTCGAGCACAACTCGATGACCTTCTTCATCAGCGCCCCGATCTTCGTGTTCCGTGAGTTCATGCGCCACCGCGTCGGCTGGTCGTACAACGAGGAATCGGGTCGTTACAGGGAGCTGGAACCGGTCTTCTACGTTCCCGACGCCTCGCGGAAGCTGGTCCAGGAGGGCCGCCCGGGCAAGTACGTCTTCGTCGAGGGCAGCGAGGCCCAGCAGGAGCTGACCGGCCGCGTCATGGAGGACTCGTACGTCCAGGCGTACGCGGCCTATCAGGAGATGCTCGCCGCCGGTGTCGCCCGCGAGGTCGCCCGCGCGGTCCTCCCCGTCGGCCTCTTCTCCTCGATGTACGCCACGTGCAACGCGCGCTCGCTGATGCACTTCCTCGGCCTGCGCACCCAGCACGAGCTCGCCAAGGTGCCGTCCTTCCCGCAGCGGGAGATCGAGATGGTCGGCGAGAAGATGGAGCAGCACTGGGCCCAGCTCATGCCGCTGACCCATGCCGCGTTCAACAAGAACGGCCGTGTGGCCCCTTAAAGCACAGATGTACGATCCCGTCACGCGAAGTGTCCGTATTGCGACGTTTCACGAAGTTCATCTAGGCTGATCAAACGGACCCGGCACTGCTTGAACCCCCGAGCAGGCAGTGCCGGGCTCCTTTCACACCGCCCCCGAGGGGGCACCGGGCGCTGAGCAGCGAGTAGCGTGTTACCCATGGCTCCGATCTCCACTCCGCAGACCCCCTTCGGGCGGGTCCTCACCGCCATGATCACGCCCTTCACGGCTGACGGCGCACTCGACCTCGACGGTGCCCAGCGACTCGCCGCCCATCTGGTGGACGCAGGCAACGACGGCCTTGTCGTCAACGGCACCACCGGCGAGTCCCCGACCACGAGCGACGCGGAGAAATCGGAGCTGGTACGAGCCGTACTGGACGCGGTCGGCGACCGCGCCCATGTCGTCGCCGGCATCGGCACCAACGACACCCACCACTCCATCGAGCTTGCCCGCACCGCCGAACGCGACGGCGCGCACGGCCTGCTCGCCGTCACGCCGTACTACAACAAGCCCCCGCAGGAGGGCCTGTACCGGCACTTCTCGGCCATCGCCGACGCCACCGCGCTCCCGGTGATGCTCTACGACATCCCCGGCCGCAGCGGCGTCCCGATCGACACCGAGACGATCGTCCGCCTCGCCGAGCACCCCCGGATCGTCGCCAACAAGGACGCCAAGGGCGACCTCGGCCGCGCCAGCTGGGCCATCGCCCGATCCGGCCTCGCCTGGTACTCCGGCGACGACATGCTCAACCTGCCGCTGCTCTCCGTGGGCGCCTGCGGCTTCGTCTCCGTCGTCGGCCACGTCGTGACCCCCGAGCTGCGCGCCCTCCTGGACGCCCACCTGAACGGCGAGGTCCAGAAGGCCACCGAGATCCACCAGCGGCTCCTGCCGATCTACACGGGCATGTTCCGCACACAGGGCGTCATGACCACCAAGGCCGCCCTCGCCCTCCAGGGACTCCCGGCCGGCCCGCTGCGCCTGCCCCTCGTGGAGCTTTCCCCGGAGGAAACCGCCCAGCTCAGGCTCGATCTCGCCGCCGGCGGGGTACAGCTGTAACAACAGACTTCATAACTGAATATCCGATCGGTGAACGATCGACTGACAACAGCAAGTGCACGAATGTCATGCGCGCCACGTGCCCAAGCGGTACGTGGCGCGTGTGGTGAGGAGAGTCTTTTGAGTCATCCGCATCCTGAACTCGGCGCCCCGCCGAAGCTGCCCAAGGGCGGCCTGCGCGTCACCCCGCTCGGCGGGCTCGGTGAGATCGGCCGGAACATGACGGTCTTCGAGTTCGAAGGCCGGCTGCTGATCGTCGACTGCGGCGTGCTCTTCCCCGAGGAGGAGCAGCCCGGCATCGACCTGATCCTGCCCGACTTCACCACCATCCGGGACCGCCTCGACGACGTCGAGGGCATCGTGCTCACGCACGGCCACGAGGACCACATCGGTGGCGTCCCGTACCTCCTCCGGCTCAAGCCGGACATCCCGCTCATCGGCTCCAAGCTGACCCTCGCCCTGATCGAGGCGAAGCTGCAGGAGCACCGGATCCGCCCCTACACCCTTGAGGTGAAGGAAGGCGACCGGGAGGGCCTGGGCCCCTTCGACTGCGAGTTCATCGCGGTCAACCACTCCATCCCGGACGCGCTCGCGGTCGCCATCCGCACCCCCGCGGGCATGGCCGTCGCCACCGGCGACTTCAAGATGGACCAGCTCCCGATGGACGGCCGGCTCACCGACCTGCACGCGTTCGCGCGGCTCAGCGAGGAGGGCATCGACCTCCTGCTGTCCGACTCGACGAACGCCGAGGTCCCGGGCTTCGTCCCGCCGGAGAAGGACATCTCCAACGTCCTGCGGAACGTCTTCGCGAACGCCCAGAAGCGGATCATCGTGGCCAGCTTCGCCAGCCACGTCCACCGCATCCAGCAGATCCTCGACGCCGCCCATGAGTACGGACGCCGGGTGGCCTTCGTCGGCCGCTCGATGGTCCGCAACATGGGCATCGCCCGTGACCTCGGATACCTCCGGGTCCCGGCCGGTCTCGTCGTGGACGTCAAGACCCTCGACGACCTGCCGGACGACGAGGTCGTGCTGGTCTGCACGGGTTCCCAGGGCGAGCCGATGGCCGCCCTGTCCCGGATGGCCAACCGCGACCACCAGATCCGGATCGTCCAGGGCGACACCGTGATCCTGGCGTCCTCGCTCATCCCGGGCAACGAGAACGCGGTCTACCGCGTGATCAACGGCCTGACCCGCTGGGGTGCCAACGTCATCCACAAGGGCAACGCCAAGGTCCACGTCTCGGGCCACGCCTCGGCAGGCGAGCTGCTGTACTTCTACAACATCTGCAAGCCGAAGAACCTGATGCCGGTCCACGGCGAATGGCGCCACCTGCGCGCCAACGCCGAGCTCGGCGCGATGACGGGTGTCCCGAAGGACCACATCGTCATCGCCGAGGACGGCGTCGTCGTCGACCTGGTCGACGGCAAGGCGCGGATCGTCGGCAAGGTCCAGGCCGGCTATGTGTACGTCGACGGCCTCTCGGTCGGCGATGTCACCGAGGCCTCCCTGAAGGACCGCCGCATCCTCGGCGACGAGGGCATCATCTCGGTCTTCGTGGTGGTCGACTCCTCCACGGGCAAGATCGTGAGCGGCCCGAACATCCACGCCCGCGGCTCCGGCATCGAGGACTCGGCGTTCGACGCCGTGATTCCGAAGGTCGAGCAGGCCCTGAACAAGTCGGCCCAGGACGGTGTGGTCGAGCCCCACCAGCTCCAGCAGCTGATCCGCCGTTCGGTCGGCAAGTGGGTCTCGGACACGTACCGCCGACGTCCGATGATCCTCCCGGTCGTCGTGGAGGTCTGAGCGGCTCGCGCTGCCTGACCAGCGTCAACCCGGAGCGGGGGGGGGGCGGTGGTTTGGGGGGGGGCCCGCCCCCAAGAGGTTTTAGGAGGCCCCCCCCCGGGACACCCCCCCCCCGGGGGGGGCGGTGGGGGGGGGGGCCGCGGCCGCCCGGGGGCCGGCGGCCCCGGGGGGCGGCCACCGGGTCCGCACCGGTTTCGAGCGGCTGGCCGCCGACGGGTACGCCCCGCTCGCCGGGCAGAAGGTCGGTGTCGTCACCAACCCGACCGGGATCACCTCGGACGTGCGCCACATCGTCGACGTCATGCACGCGGACGACCGCGTCGACCTGGTGGCCGTCTTCGGCCCCGAGCACGGCTTCCGGGGCACGGCGCAGGCGGGCGGCTCCGAGGGCCGCTACGACGACCCGGCGACCGGGCTTCCCGTCTACGACACGTACCTCAAGAGCGGACAGCCGCTGGCGGACGTCTTCACCGCCTCGGGCGTGGACACCGTCGTCTTCGACATCCAGGACGCGGGCGCGCGCTTCTACACGTACATCTGGACGCTCTACGACTGCATGGCGGCGGCCGCGCTGGCGGGGAAACGGTTCGTCGTCCTGGACCGGCCGAATCCGGTCACCGGGCGGGCGGCCCTCGGCCCCGTCCTCGACCGCGCCTTCGCCACCTTCGTGGGGCGTGAACCGATCGCGCAGGCGCACGGGATGACGGTGTCGGAGCTGGCCCGGCTGTTCAACGGGCAGTTCCTGACGAAGCCGGTGGAGCTGGAGACCGTACAGATGTCGGGCTGGAAGCGGCGCGACTTCTTCGACGCCACCGGGCTGCCGTGGGTGCCGCCGAGCCCCAACATGCCCACGCCCGACACCGCGCTCGTGTACTCCGGCACCTGCCTCTTCGAGGGCACCAACCTCTCCGAGGGACGCGGCACCACCCGCCCCTTCGAGCTGCTCGGCGCGGAGGGAGTCGACCGGCGATGGGCGGAGGCGGCGAACGCCCTGGAGCTGCCCGGAGTGCGCTTCCGCGAGGCGTACTTCGCGCCGACCTTCTCCAAGTTCCAGGGGAAGACGGTCGGCGGGGTCCAGGTGCAGGTGCACGACCGGGCGTCCTTCGACCCCGTACGGACCGGGATCGGGCTGCTGATCAGCGCGAAGCGTTCGTGGAGCGGCTTCGCCTGGCGGCCGGACAACTGGATCGACAAGCTGACGGGCTCGACCCGCGTACGGACCCTGATCGACGCGGGCGCGGACACGGACGAGGTGGTGGGTGCGTGGGCCGCGGACCTGGCCGCGTTCCGTGCCGTGCGGAAGGAGTACCTGCTCTACCGGTGACAGGTGGGGCAAACCCCCGCGTGATCACGGGTGCGGGCAGGTTGGCCACCGAAGGTCCGCCGTCGACAAGCTTGATCCATGAAGACGTTGACACGACATCGGTTACCGCTGGTGGGGGCGGTCGTGGCACTCTGCCTCGCCGCCCTCGCCCCCGCCGCGAGCGCGGACACCACGGCGTCACCGGACCCCGCCCGTGAACTCGCCCGCACCGCGCGTCCTTTGGACGACCTGCGGCCGCTGGACCGGATGATCGGTTCGGCCAAGGTCCTCGGGATCGGCGAGGCGACCCACAGCTCGGCCGAGTTCTTCGAGACCAAGCACCGGATCTTCGAGCACCTGGTGGAGAAGAAGGGCTTCACCACCTTCGCCCTGGAGGCCAACTGGTCGACCGGGCTGCTGATCGACGACTACGTACGCTTCGGCAAGGGCGACCCGCGGCAGATCCTGAAGGACGAGTTCCGACACGCCTACCGGTTCTGGAACACCGAGGAGTACCTCGACCTGATCACCTGGATGCGGCGGCACAATCTGCGTCATCCCGGCCACCAGGTGCGGTTCATGGGCAACGACCTGGGCTACGCGGGCCCGGAGCTCTTCGACAAGGTCACGGGCTACGCGGCCCGCACACACCCGCGGCTGCTGCCGCGCTTCCAGGAGCTGTACCGGGCCTCGCGGCCCACGGGTGACGTCGACAGCTGGATGAACGCCTATCTCGCCAGGCCGATCGAGGAACGCCGGCGGATGGCCGCGGACGTGAACCGCGCCCTCGCGCTCCTGGAGCGCCGGAAGCCCGGCCGGGACCGTGAGGAGTACCTCTGGACGGTCCAGCACGCCCGGGCGATCGCGCAGGTCGGCACGGAGATGGCGCACGACGTGACCGATCCCGCGGGCGTCGCCGACGCGATGCTCTACCGGGACCGGATCATGGCCGAGAACACCGTGTGGTGGCAGCGGGCGACCGGCGACCGGATCGTGCTGTCCGCGCACAACGGCCACGTCGGCTACGAGACGACCAAGCCGGACCAGTACCCGCGCCTCCAGGGGGCCTTCCTGCGGGACGCGCTCGGCAGGGACTACGTGAGCATGGGGGCCTCCTTCGGGCGGGGCTCGTTCAACGCCCATGACACCGAGGCGCCGGGCGAGCCGATCCGTACGTTCACGGTGGGCCGGCCGGGCCCGGACAGCAGCGCCGAGACCCTGGACCGGGTGTCGCCGCGCCCCTTCTACCTGGACCTGCGCGCCGCGACGCCCGCCGCCCGCGACTGGCTGGGCGTGCACCGCCCGGCGTGGCTGATCGGCACGGCGTACCCGTGGGCGGGCAACCACGCGCCGGTCCGGCTGACCACGGCGTACGACCTGCTCGTCCACTTCCCCGAGGTCTCCGCGGCGCGTCTGCGCTGAAAACCTGGCCGTCCCTCCGTGCGCGCAGGATGCTGTCGCGGGAAGAACATCCCCAGCAGTTTCCTCAGGAACTTCCTCAGCACTTCCTCGACGCGGAGGGACGGGCAGAGCATGGCCGGAATGAGTGTGGAGCCGTACCGGGAGATCACCTTCGACAAGGACGGCGACGGGGCGTCCCGGCAGCACGAGTCGCTCGCGGCACTGGCCGCCCAAGGGGTCACGGATCTGGTGATGTTCGCCCACGGGTGGAACAACACCCGGTCCGTGGCCACCCGTCTGTACGCGGCGTTCTTCGCCCCGTTCCCGGAAACCCTGAGGCAGGAGGTGCGGATGGGGTACGTGGGGGTGGTGTGGCCGTCGATGATGTTCTCGGACGAGCCGATCCCCGACTTCGAGTCCGTGGCGGCCGTGCACCCGGGCAAGGAGTCGGTGGTGGACCGGCTGGCCACGCTCCTGCGGGAGCAGCCGGACGACGAGGCGGCGCTGACCGAATTCGGCGAGCTGCTGCGGCAGTTGACCGACACGAACGGCTCTCAGGGCTTCACGAGGGACGACCCGGAGGTGCCCGACTTCCTGCTCGCGGACCCGGTGGCCGTCTGCGCGATGTTCGCCGACGCGCTGGAGGAGGCGGCGGGGCCGGGGAGCCTGCCGACCCCGCGCGAGGCGTTCGGGGGCAGACTGACGCGGTACTGGAAGGGCGCGCGGGAGGCCCTGCGGCAGGCCACGTACTACACGATGAAGCGCCGCTCCGGCACGGTCGGCGAGCGGGGGCTCGGCCCCCTGCTCGGCGAACTCGCCCGCTCCTCCCCCGGGCTGCGGATCCATCTCGTCGGCCACAGCATGGGCGCCCGGCTCGTCTCGTTCGCCCTGCGCGGCCTGCCCGCCGATGTCCGCAACGTGGCCTCGGTGACGCTCCTCCAAGGGGCCTTCTCCCACTACGCGTTCGCGGCCCGCCTCCCGCACGACCCGGGCAGGGGCGGTGCGCTGCGCGATCTCCAGCGCCGGGTCGACGGCCCCGTGGTCGCCTGCTACTCCCGCCACGACACCGCGCTGCGCGTGATCTACCCCCTGGCCTCCCGGCTGGCCCGCGACGCCGACTCGCTGCTCGGCAGCGACAAGCGCTGGTGGGCGATCGGCCACGACGGCGTCCAGGCGGTCCCGGGCACCCCCTCGCTGCCCCTTGCGAAGGCACTGCGCGACGGAATCCCCACGACGGGATGCGTGAGCGTCGACGCGGCCGAGGTGGTCGGGGAGCACAGCGACATCTGCCACGCGGAGCTGGCCCGTCTTGTGGCGTCGGCAGGCCGGATCGGGAGGCGGTAGTCGGCTCCGCGGACGTCCTTCATCGGCCTGCTCGACGACGTCCGGCGCCATGGGACCGACCGGCGTCGTCCCTCCCTTGGACCGCGACCGAGAAGTGAGGATCGTCACGGGGCAGCCGCTCCGGCAGCGCCGGATTCTCCGCGAGCCCCAGGACGACGTCCCGCAACAGCGCTCCCCCGCGCGCCTCTGATGGCCCCCATCGAATTTTCGATGGAACACGAACGGGTAGTCGTTCGTCCATTCCATGACGTCCTTGACGCCGAAGTACCACCGACGGAGGTGCGAGCGATGGCGGGTTTCCGGAGTCTTGCGAGACAGGTGCGCGATCCCGGGAGTGACACGGCGCTGCGGAGGTACTCGCTGCGCAAGTGCCTGGAGCGGTTCGCCCCGTACGGGCACCGCGCGACCTGGGACCATCTGTGCCGCAGGCACAGGTTCGGGCCCGAGGACCGGGAGCTCGATCCTGGGCGGCTGGTGGCCGCTCTGGAGGAGTTGGAGGAGGCGCGGGCGGTGTGGCTCGCGTACGAGGAGGAGTTCGCGGCGCGGCGGCGGCGCGAGAAGCACGGCGGGCTGCGGCGGCCCGGCGCGCTGGACGACTGGCATCGGCGGACCTGGGGCGGCAACGGGGTGGCGCGGTGCGACGACCCGGCGCTGCATCCGTCGGAGCCGCTGGCCGAGGTGCTGCGGCGGCTGATCACCGCCCTGCAGTCCGCGCCCGGGGAGCGCTGCCCGGTGTGCGCGGGGCCGCGGATCGAGTGGCGGCCGGATCTGGACGACGAGCCGTGGTTCGGTCCGGTGTGCGGTGACTGCGGGGTCGTGGTGCCGCGGGCGGTGCTGACGGCGGGCGCGCTGGCACGGGCGCGGGAGACGGTTCCACGGCTGGCGTCCGTGGCGTGATGCAGGTGTGTCTGAACGGGGGCCGCGGTCCGGGGGATTCGGCGGCCGTGCCGATGTCGCCGGCCGCGATGGCGGAAGCGGCGGCACGGGCGGTCGCGGCCGGGGCGTCGGACGTTCACGTGCACCCCAGGACTCCGTGCGGCGGGGAGACGCTCTCGCCCCGGGTGCTGGCGCAGACCCTGACGGCGATCCGCGCTGCCGTGGACGTTCCGGTGGGGGTGACGACCGGCGTGGCGGAGGAGCCCGATCCGGTACGGCGGGTGGAGCGCGTCCGCGCCTGGACGGTCCTCCCCGACCACGCTTCGGTCCACTGGCACGAGCCGGGCGCGGAGGAGCTGGCGGCCGCGCTTCTGGAGCGGGGCGTCGGTGTGGAGGCGAGGCTTCGGCAGGGTACGGACGGTCCTGAGCGCTTCCTCGGTTCGCCCCTGGCTCCCCGAGTGTTGCGCATCCTGGCGGAGGCCGACGGCCCTGACCCGGTCACGGCCGCCCGTGCGCTGCTCGCGGAGGTGGGCGAGGCCCACGGCCTCCCGATCCTCCTCCACGGCACGGACGCCGGCGCGTGGCCGGTCCTGCGCCTGGCCCGCCGCCTCGGTCTGGCGTCGCGTGTCGGTCTGGAGGACACGCTGTTCCTGCCGGACGGAAGCCTCGCGCGGGACAATGCCCGACTGGTCTCGGCCGCGCTCTCGCAGGAGTAACGCCGTCCGCGGGGAGCGCGAGGTTACCAGGACAAAAACCGCTGGCCCAGGGGGTATTCGCACGGGCACAGTGTCCGGCGATGAGAACGCCACGCGACTATCCCTGAGCTGCCGGAGAACCGACATGTCGACACTGCGCGTCACCGCCGAGACCCTGACCGTCCATGACCATCCCAACGCCGACGCCCTCGAACTGGCCCAGGTCGGCCTCTACCGAGCCGTCGTCGCCAAGGGCGCGTACCGCACGGGTGAGGTCGCGCTCTACATCCCGGAGCAGGCCGTGCTGCCCGTCGCGCTCGTGGACGAGCTGGGGCTGACCGGACGGCTGGCCGGAAGGGCGTCGGACCGGGTCAAGGCGGTGCGGCTGCGTGGCGAGTTGTCGCAGGGGATCGTGTGCCGGCCCAAGGCGCTCGCGGATGTCGAC
Organism: Streptomyces sp. NPDC059567; assembly: GCF_042735655.1. NCBI lineage: Bacteria > Bacillati > Actinomycetota > Actinomycetes > Kitasatosporales > Streptomycetaceae > Streptomyces > Streptomyces sp. NPDC059567. The sequence continues at coordinate 131,843 of NZ_JBHWBS010000002.1, forward strand.
CTGGCCGCGGCGGCCACCGACGGAACCGACTTCGCCGAGCTCCTCGGCATCACCAAGTGGGTGCCGCCGATCCCGCCGACGATGAGCGGGGACGTCGAGTCCGCGCCGGATCTGCTGCCGTGGGTCGACATCGAGAACCTGCAGCGTTATCCGGACATCTTCGAGCCCGGCGAGCCGGTGGTCCTGACGGAGAAGCTGCACGGTACGGCGTGCCTGGCGACCTACATCGTCGAGGACGACCGGCTGCGGGTCTCCTCGAAGGGCTTCGGCGCCAAGGGTCTGGCCCTCCAGGAGGACCCGCGCAATCTGTACTGGCGCGCGGTCCACGGCCATGGCGTGAAGGAGGTCGCGGCGCGGCTCGCCGAGCGCCTCGGCGCGAGCCGGGTCGGGCTGTTCGGCGAGGTGTACGGGGCCGGGGTGCAGGACCTCGGCTACGGCGCGAACGCCCGCAGCGAAGGCGTCGGTTACGCCGTCTTCGACGTGTCGGCCGAGATCGACGGCCAGGTGCGCTGGCTGGACCCGGCCGAGGTGCTGGAGCCCGGCGAACTGCCGCTCGTACCAAGGCTGTACACCGGGCCGTACGCCCTGGAGCGGGTGCTGGAGGTGGCGAGCGGCCGGGAGACCGTCTCCGGGCGGGAGCTGCATCTGCGGGAGGGCGTCGTGATCCGCCCGGTGACGGAGCGGTACAGCCCGGTGGTCGGCGGCCGCGCCATCGCCAAGGCGGTCAGCCCGGCCTATCTGACCCGCAAGGGCGGCACCGAGTACGAGTGACCCGCCCCGCCGGAACCGAGGGGGCCCGTCCACGGGGGTGGCGGGCCCCCTCTCCGTACGCGCGGCCCGCCGGCCGTCTCGTCGGGACGGGGCGCCCTTCAAGGACGGTCCGGCGCTCGGGCGCCGAGAAGGACGCTCCGGCGCCGATGAGCTCGCCGGCCCCGGGGTGGACCTAATCCTCCCGGCGTTCGGGCAGCAGTCGCGAGCCCGCGATCTGCTCGCCGATGACGTCGTCGGGGTTGGACAGCACGCAGTTCTCCAGCGACAGGCATCCGCACCCGATGCAGTCCGTCAGATGGTCGCGCAGCCGTCCGAGCTGCTTGATCCGCTCGTCCAGCTCCGTGCGCCAGGCCGCCGAGAGCCGCGCCCAGTCCTCGTTGGTCGGAGTGCGCTCCTCGGGGAGTTCGGCGAGCGCGTTGCGGATGGTCGCGAGTGGGATCCCGACTCGCTGCGCGGCCCGGATGAAGGCGACGCGGCGCAGGATGTCGCGACCGAAGCGGCGCTGGTTGCCGCTGGTACGGCGGCTGCTGATCAGGCCCTTGGACTCGTAGAAGTGCAGGGCGGACACGGCGGCGCCGCTGCGCGCGGACAGCTGGCCGACGGTGAGTTCGTGGATCTTCTCTGGAATCTGCGGCACTCCTCGAACCCTACTGCTCGACCCTTCCGACCCGTTGACAGAGCCCTCACCACCCAGCCAGACTAAGCAGTCGCTTAGATGAGCATCGAGCGACGAGCGTCAAGCCGGGTGAGAGACAGGGAGCAGGGACATGGCCGAGCCGAGGATCTTCACCTCCGCCGAGGAGCTGCGCGCCGGAGTCGGCGAGCAGCTGGGGCACAGCGACTGGCTGGAGATCGAGCAGAAGCGGATCGACCTGTTCGCCGACGCGACCGGCGATCACCAGTGGATCCACGTGGACGCGGAGCGCGCGGCCGCCGGGCCGTTCGGGAAGACGATCGCGCACGGCTATCTGACGCTGTCGCTGCTGCCGACGCTGGTCCCGCAGATCATGCGCGTCGAGGGCATGAAGATGGGCATCAACTACGGCACCGAGAAGGTGCGCTTCCCCTCCCCCGTACCCGTCGGCTCACGACTGCGCGCCACCGCCGTGCTGACGAACGTCGTCGAGGCGGGCGGCGGTGTGCAGGTCACCGCGACGGTGACCGTGGAGCGCGAGGGCGGCGACAAGCCGGTCTGCGTCGCCGAGTCGGTGTCGCGCTACTACTTCTGAGCGCCGACCATCCGTAGGACGAGGTCGGCGTAGAGCGCGCCGACCTCGTCCGGCGTCCGGCGGCCCCGCACGTTGAACCAGCGCGACACGTCGATGCAGAGCGAGAGCACCGCGACGGTGGTGCCGGACACGTCCGGCACGTCGAACTCCCCTGCCGTCACGCCCTCGTTGATGATCCGGCGCACGGCCGCGTCGGACTCGCGGCGCAGCTCGACGATCTCCGCGCGGTGCTCGGGAGCGAGCGCGTCGAGCTCGTACTGCACGACCCGCGCGGTGGTGTGCCGCTCGGCATGCCAGCGCACGAAGGACCGCACGGCGTCGGCCAGCCGCTCCCCCGCACTGCCCTCGCCGTCGGCGGCCGCCCGGAGGATCTCCAGGGCCCTGTCGTGACCGATGCGGCTGATCCGGTGGAGCAGCTCTTCCTTGGTCTTGTAGTGGATGTAGAGCGCCGCCGGGCTCATGCCGGCCCGGCCCGCGATGTCCCGGGTCGTCGTGGCGTGGTACCCGCGCTCGGCGAACGCCTCGACGGCCGCGACGAGCAGCCGCCTCGCCGCCTCGGGCGTGACCTCGCCCCACGGCATGTCCTCGCCGCCGGGCGTCTCCTCCGCCACGCTCATCGCTCGCCCCTCACTCCAGCTGTCAGGACGAACACCATACAACGAAGCTGAGCAAGCGCTTAGAGCTTCTGGAAGGGGTCGTGCTCGGCGAGGAGCTTCTCGAGGCGGGCCTGGTCGACCCGACTGACGATCTGGCCCGCCTCCTGGCGGTCACGGACGACCTTGGCGAGGGTGAAGGCCGAGGTGGTCAGGTAGAGGACGGCGATGGCGAGGAAGGCGCGCACCCACGCGTCGGCGTCCAGCTGGTAGATGCCGATCGCCACGGCGGCGAGTGCGAGTCCGAAGGAGAGGACGGCCTGCATGTAGTAGGCGGCGGTGTTCTGCTGCTTGACGGGTGTGTCGCTCATGGACGAAGCATCGGGCGGATGTGGCGCCCGCCACATCCGCCCGGATACTCAGGGGCGCACCGCGAGGTACTCAGAACGCCGACACGCCCGTGAGCGCCCGCCCGATGATGAGCTTCTGGATCTGGCTCGTGCCCTCGTACAGCGTCATCACACGGGCGTCCCGCAGCAGCTTTCCGACCGGGTACTCGTCGATGTAGCCGTAGCCGCCGAAGACCTGGAGGGCGTTGTTCGCTGCGCGGACGGCGGCCTCGGAGGCGTACAGCTTGGCCTTCGACGCGGCGGTGGCGAACTCCTGGCCGCGGTCGATCAGATCGGCGACCCGCCAGGTCAGCAGCCGGGAGGCGTCCACGTCGACGGCGATGTCGCTGATCAGCTCCTGCACCAGCTGGTACGAGGCGATGGGCTTGCCGAACTGCTCGCGCTCCCCCGCGTAGCGGACGGCCGCGTCGAGCGCCGCCTGCGCGATGCCGACACAGCCGGCCGCGACCGACATCCGCCCCTTGGCCAGGGCGGACATGGCGATGGAGAAGCCCTTGCCCTCGGGGCCCAGCATCGCCGAGGCGGGGACGCGGACGTCCTCCAGGACCAGTTCGGCGGTCGCCTGACCGCGCAGACCGAGCTTGCCGTGGATGGTGCGGCGGGTGAGGCCGGGGGTGTCGGTGGGCACGAGGAAGGCGGAGACGCCCTTGTGGCCGGGCGTGTCGTTGGTGCGGGCGAAGAGCAGGACGACGTCGGCCCAGGTCCCGTTGGTGATGAACGTCTTCGAGCCGTTGACGACATACGCGTCCCCGTCGCGGACGGCCTTGGTGGCGAGGTTGCCGGCGTCGGATCCGGTGTCCGGCTCCGTGAGACCGAAGCAGCCGAGGGCCTCGCCCGAGGCGAGCCGGGGCAACCAGCCGGCCTTCTGCTCCTCGTCGCCCCAGGCCGCGATGGTCTTGGCGACGAGACCGAGCGAGACGGAGACGATGCCGCGCACGGAGGAGTCGCCGCGCCCGAGCTCCTCGGTGACGAGGCAGTAGGCGAGGTGGTCGCCGCCCGAGCCGCCGTACTCCTCGGGGATCGTGAGGCCGAGGAAGCCGACGGGGCCGAGCTTCTTGACGATCGACCGGTCGACGTCCTCCGCGCGGTCCCACTCGACGACGTGCGGGGTGACCTCGCGAGCGACGAAGTCCCGGGCGAGCTGCCGTACGGCTTCCTGTTCCTCGCTGAGCTCCAGGTTCACTGCGCCACCGACCTTCATGAAGACTTTAATTAGCACTGCTAGTTTCCTTCGGGCAGGCCTACTATGTGCGCCATGGCCCGACCGCGCAAGCCCCTCCTCAGCCGAGACCGGATCGTCGACACGGCGAGCGCGCTCGTGGACGCGGAGGGCCTCGCCGCCGTCTCCACCCGGCGGCTCGCCGCGGAGCTGGGGGTCAGCGGGCCGTCGCTCTACAACCACTTCCGCACGAAGGACGAGATCCTCGACGCGGTCGCCGACGCCGTCAGCGCGAAGGTCGATCTGTCGATGTTCGAGGAGGACGACGCCCGCGACTGGCGCACGGCCCTGCACGACTGGGCGGCCTCCTACCGCGCGGCCCTCGCCGACCACCCGAACATCGTCCCGGTCCTGGCACAGGGCCCCGGCCGCCGGCCGGCGGGCCTGAAGGTCGCCGACGCGGTCTTCGGCGCGATGGTCCGCGCGGGCTGGCCGCCCGCCCAGGCGACGTACATCGGCGCGCTGATGCGGTACTTCGTCACCGGCTCGGCGCTGGGCTCCTTCGCCCGCGGCTTCGTCGACGACGAGACGGCCTACGACCCGGCGGACTACCCTCACCTGGGCCAGGCGCACCTCCTGGCGGAACACCGCCAGAAGGTGGACGAGGGCGCTTTTGAGACGGGGCTGCGGGCGCTTCTCGACGGGCTGGCGATGCAGTACGAGACGGGGGTACGGGGGGCGTGGGCCAAGCAGGAGACGACGAGCGGCTCGTAGCGGCGGTGCGGGCGGGGGACGCGGAGGAGGTCGAGCGTCTTCTCGGCGCGGGCGCCGACCCGGACACGGTGGCGGAGGACGGGCTGCCGGTGCTGTGTCTGGCGGTCGCCGCGTACGACGCGGGCGTCGCCGAGGTCCTGGTGGAGGGCCGGGCGGACCCGGACCGGGTGCTGCCGGACGGCACGACCCCTCTGTCGCGGGCGGTCGAGGGCGGCTCCCCCGCCGTCTTCGACGCCGTCCTGGAGCGCGACCCCGGGACACGGCTGCCGAAGGCTCAGCAGGAACGGCTGCTCGGAATCGCCCGCTCCTGGTACGAGACCGGCGCGGAGGCCGAACTGCGGCGCAGGACAGGCGCCTCGGGGCCGGCGCAGACGGTCCGGATCCGGGACGGCGAGTCCGGCACCGTCGACCAGGTGTCGCTCGGCGGGCTGACCGTCCGTGCCGGGCACGGAGCGATCCTGACCTCGCTCGAGCGGTATTTCGGCGTCCTGACACCGGCGGAGGTGCTGATGGAGCGGGCGCTCGCGGACCCGGACCCGGAGCACGCGGACCGGTCGGCCGTCCTCCACCCGCTGGGCCTGCGGCTCGACCGGGAGTCCTGGTCGGCGGTCCTCTCCGCCCGCCACCCCTCGGAGCGCGACCGCAGGCTGTTCGCGCTCCAGGTACTCCGGTACGCCGACGTGCTCGGTCTCCTGGGCGAGCGCCGCTTCGACCGCAAGGAGCCGGCCGCCCTCCTCGCCTCCTGGACGGCCGACGAGAGCGACCCGAAGGTTCTGTGGGAGATCCTCGACGCCTACATCGGCCTCGGCCACCCCGAGGAGGAGGCGATCGGCCTCCGGCTCGCCGGCCATGCCGACCCCTACATCCGCGCGTCGGTCCACCTCACCCTCGGCGGTGACGAGGGCGCACCCCTGGGCGCGGAGGCCCGCCGCACGCTGTTCGCGCTCACACGGGATCCGCATCCAACCGTGCGCGCGTCCACCTCCCAGACCCTGAGCCACTGGCAGCAGCTGCTCACCGAAGCCGGGGAGCCGGCCGAGGCCGCCGAGTTCGCGGAAGCACTGCTCGCCCTGGCCCGGGATCCCGATCCCGGCGTCCGGGGCGGCACCGCGGCGACATTCGCCACGGGCCCGGACCGCTCCCCCGCCGTCGCCGACATGCTGTGGCGGCTGCTCGACGAGGACGAGCAACTGGTGCGCCTGGAAGCCGCGTACGGGCTCGCCCTGCGCGACGATCCGCGCACCGAGGACGCGTACGAGCGGGTAGGACGGCTCCCATGGGAGGCGCACTGGCTCGCCGAGGACCACCGCCTGCTCGCTCTCGACGCCTACCGGTCGCGCCACCGGGACGGTTCGGCGGACGCCGAACCGTGAGTGCGGCACCCTGGCGCCATGGCCGCAAAAGACCTCGCCGCCCTCGCGGCGCTCCTCGCCGACGAGACCCGCGCCGCCTTCCTCCTCGCCCTCCTCGACGGGCGGGCCTGGACCGCAGGGGAGTTGGCGCGCCACGCGCGCGTGGCGCCCTCCACCACCAGTGAGCACCTCGGGAAGCTCGTCGCGGGCGGGGTGCTCGTCGAGGAGCGCCAGGGGCGGCACCGGTACGTGCGCCTCGCCGACCCCGGGATCGCCCACCTCGTCGAGGATCTGGCCGCCCGTTCCGAGCCGGCGCGCAGGCCCCCGCCGGGCTCGCTGCGGGCCGCGAGCGCCGGGCAGGCGATGGCGCGGGGGCGGACCTGTTACGACCATCTCGCCGGGCGGCTCGGGATCACGATCACCGAGGCGATGACCGTGCGCGGACTGCTGCGCCAGGACACCGGGTTCGCGCTCACGGACGCGGGTGTGGAGTGGTTCGGGGAGCTGGGGATCGCCCTCTCGGCCCAGGGGCGGCGGCCTGTCGCCCGCGGCTGCCTCGACTGGACCGAGCGGAAGCCCCATCTGGCGGGGGTGGCGGGCGCGGCGCTCTGCCGGCATGCGCTCGACGCGGGCTGGTGCGTACGGATCGGGTCCGAGCGGGCGGTGAAGGTGACTCCGCGGGGCGAGCAGGCCCTTCGGCTGGCCCTGGGCATCGAGCCGGGAACAATTCGGTGAGCGCCGAAGGGTCCAGGGCCTACGGTCGCCCCATGACCGACTCACCCGCCTCCCCCGCCACCTCCCGCCTGGCGCTCGCCGCCGCCGGTGTCACCGTCGTCCTGTGGGCCTCCGCCTTCGTCTCGATCCGCAGCGCCGGGGCCGCCTACTCCCCCGGCGCGCTCGCCCTCGGCCGGCTCCTCGCCGGCGCTCTCGTCCTCGGAGCGGTCCTGCTGATACGGCGGGAGGGGCTTCCGCCGCGGGCCGCCTGGCCGGGGATCGCGGTATCCGGAATCCTCTGGTTCGGCGCGTACATGGTGGCCCTCAACTGGGGCGAACAGGAGGTCGACGCCGGCACGGCCGCGATGGTCGTGAACATCGGGCCCATCCTGATCGCCCTGCTCGGCGCCCGGTTCCTCGGCGAGAAGCTGCCGCCCCGGCTGATCGCGGGCATGGCGGTCTCCTTCGCCGGCGCGATCGCCGTCGGGTTCTCGATGTCCGGCGAGGGACACGCGTCCGTCCTCGGCGTCGTGCTCTGCCTGCTGGCGGCGGTCGCGTACGCGGGCGGTGTCGTGGCGCAGAAGCCCGCCCTGGCCCACGGCAGCGCGCTGCAGATCACGACCTTCGGGTGCCTGGTCGGGGCGGTGGCCTGTCTTCCCTTCGGCCGGCAGCTCGTCGACGAGGCGAGCCGGGCGCCGCTCTCCGCGACGCTGAACATGGTGTACCTCGGGGTGTTCCCGACCGCCCTCGCCTTCACCACCTGGGCCTACGCCCTGGCCCGTACGACCGCGGGCCGGATGGGCGCGACGACGTACGCCGTGCCCGCACTCGTCGTCGCCATGGCGTGGGTGCTCCTCGGCGAGCTCCCGGGGCTGCTCACGCTGGCGGGCGGGGCGCTGTGTCTGGCGGGCGTGGCGGTCTCCCGCTCCCGGCCGAAGCCCCCGTCCAGGACTCCGGCCGACAGCGTCGGGACCGGCAAGGCTCCCTAGAAGACGACCAGCGCCCGGCCGCCCTTGCCCGCGAGCATGTTGTCGAAGGCGCCCGGGATGCCGTCCAGGGTGATCCGCTCGGTTACCAGGGCGCTCAGGTCGAGGCGGCCGGCCCGGATGTGTCCGGCGAGGACGGGCAGGTCCGCGGCCGGGTCGGAGTTCCCGTACACACACCCGGACAGCGTCCGGCCCCAGTGGAAGAGCTCCAGGGCGTTGAAGGTGACCTGCTGGTCCTTGCCGCCGATGCCGACGACGGTGGTGCGGCCGCCGCGCCGGGTGGAGTCCCAGGCGGTACGGATCGTGGCGGCGCGGCCGACGCACTCGACGGCCACGTCGGCGCCATGGCCGCCCGTCAGCCGGCGGATCTCCTTCGCGGTGGTCTCGGAGGCGACGACGTACTCCGTCGCTCCGGCGGCCCGTGCCAGGGCCTCTTTCTCGGGCGACACGTCGACCGCGATGATCGGCGAGGCACCGGCGATCCGGGCGGCCTGGAGGGTGGCGAGGCCCACGCCCCCGACGCCGAAGACGACGACCGACTCCCCCTGCCGTACCCGCGCCGAGTGGTGGATCGCGCCCCAGCCGGTGAGGACGGCGCAGCCGAGCAGGGCCGCGTCCGTGAGCGGGACCCCGTCCGGTACGGGCAGGACGCAGTTCGCCGCGACCACGGTCTCCTCGGCGAAGGCGGCCACGTTGAGACCGGGATGGAGGTCGGTGCCGTCCTCGGTCGCGGCGTACACCCTCCCTGCGCCGGTCAGCGCGTCGGCGCAGAGCCAGACCTCGCCGAGCGAGCAGGGGTGGCAGGAGCCGCAGGACGGCGCCCAGTTGAGGACGACACCGTCGCCCGGGGCAACGTGGGTGACGCCCTCGCCGACGGAGACGACCGTGCCGGCGCCCTCGTGCCCGAGGACGGCGGGGACGGGCACCCGCATGGTCCCGTTGGAGAGGGACAGATCGGAGTGGCAGACCCCGGCGGCGGCGAGGCGGACCCTGACCTGGCCGGGGCCGGGCTCGGGCAGTCGGATGCCGGCTATCTCCAGCGGAGAGCCGACGGCGGGCAGGAAGGCGGCGCGGACCACGCTCATGACGCGTCTTGCTCCTCAGGGACTCGGAACAGGCTCGGAAGGCTCGGAACGGGCTCAGAACTGGAGGGACTTGGTCTGGAGGTACTCGGACAGGCCGTGGGCGCCGAGTTCGCGGCCCACGCCCGACTGCTTGTAACCGCCGAAGGGGGCCAGCGGGTTGAAGCGGCCGCCGTTGATGTCGACCTGCCCCGTGTCCATCCGGCGGGCGAAGGCGACGGCCTCCTCCGGCTCGCCCCAGACGGCGCCGGCGAGCCCGTACACGGTCCCGTTGGCGATGGCGAGGGCGTCCTCCTCGGCCTCGTATCGCAGGATCGAGACGACCGGGCCGAAGATCTCCTCCTGGGCGATGGTCATGTCCGGGGTGACGTCGGCGAAGACGGTCGGGGAGACGTAGTAGCCGGTCTCGCGCGGCGCCTCGGGTCCGCCCGCGACGAGCCGGGCGCCCTCCTCGACGCCCTTCTCGATGTAGCCGCGCACCCGCTGCTGCTGCTTGGCGTTGACGAGCGGGCCGACGCGGTCGCCGGGGACGTACTTCTTCACGGCCTCGGCGGCCAGTGCCACCGCCTCGTCGTAACGGTCGGCGGGGACGAGCATCCGGGTCCAGGCGCTGCACGTCTGGCCGGAGTTGGCCATGACGTTGGCGATGCCGACGGCGACGGCCTTGCCGAGGTCGGCGCTCGGCAGGATGACGTTGGCGGACTTGCCGCCCAGCTCCAGCGCGACCCGCTTCACGGCGCCGCCCGCGAGGGCCCCGATCCGCTTGCCGACGGCGGTCGAGCCGGTGAAGGAGACGAGGTCGACGCCCTCGTGCTCGGCGAGCGCCTGGCCCGCGACCGGGCCGAGGCCGGTGACGAGGTTGAAGACGCCGGCGGGGATGCCCGACGCGTGGACCGCCTCGGCGAAGAGCTGGGCGGTCAGCGGGGTGTCCTCGGCGGGCTTGAGGACGACGGTGCAGCCGGCCGCCAGCGCGGGGGCGACCTTGGCGACGATCTGGTGGAGCGGGTAGTTCCACGGGGTGATCGCGCCGACGACGCCGACGGGCTCGGAGTAGACGGTGGAGTTGCCGACCTTCTCCTCGAAGGGGTGGGCGGCGGCGAGCTCGGCGTACGTACCGGCGACGGCGATCGGCAGGCCGGCGTGGACCGCGGCGGCGAACTGCGGCGGAGCGCCGAGCTCGGCGGTGACCGTGGCGGCGATCTCCTCGGCGCGGGCCGCGAGGGCGTCGCGGAGCGCGCCGATCAGCTTGGCGCGCTCCGCAGGCGGGATGGCGGCCCAGCCGGGGAAGGCGGCGCGCGCGGCGTGGACGGCGGCGTCGACGTCCTCGGCGGTACCGGCGGGGACATGGCCGATGACCTGCTCGTCCGCCGGGTTGACGACCGGAATGGTGTCGGTGGAGGCGGCGGGACGCCACTCCCCGCCGATGTACATCGCGTCGTGGCTCTTCATCCGCTGTCTCCTCTGCACCTGTTCCGCGCCTACCGGCCGGTTCGTCGTCCGCGACCCAAACTAGCGCTGATAGTTTTCTGGCGCCAGGGCCGCCCTTGGTACGGTGCCCTCCGCCCGCGCCGGCTCAGAAGTCGGCGCGGGTCGGCTCGTCGAGCCGGGCCACGGACTCCTGCCCGAAGGTCTTCTTGTACGCCTCCCTGACCCGCTCGATCCGCGGGTCGTGGAGCCGCGCCTCGGCCGCCGGGTAGAACAGGATCATTTCGTACGAACGCTCCCGCTCGATGGTGCCGTTCGCGTCACGCCACTGTCCACGCCCGTCCTGGACCGTCAGGCCGGCCGGAAACCCCGGCGTGACTTCCTTGTCGACGAAGGCCATGAACTGCCGATCGGTGACGTCCGGGCCGCCGTCGGGGCGCTCCGTCCCGAAGAACAGCCGCGTCTCGACGTAGGCCTTGCCGCGTGCCTGTGCCGTGACGGCGGCGGGGGAGGCCGCGCCCTCGCCGAGGGTGGCGTACGCGGCGGGGGCGCCGGCCGCGATCAGCAGCCCGGCGGTGGCGACGGCGACACGGGTACGGGTGGTCAGCGGACCGAGGGGCATGTGCGCGTCCTTGGTGGCTCGGGGGCCGGCGGCCCGGGGTTCCTGTGGCTCATGACTCCCCAGGAACGGACCGGTTACCCGGGTCAGATCTCCCGGGCAATGTCGGTGAGGTGGGCGTAGACGACGATGTTCGACTCGTAACCCCTCTTCGGGTCGAACGCGCCGCCGCAGGTGAGCAGCCTCAGTTCGGGGCGACCCGTGGAGCCGTACACCTCTCGGTCGGGGAATTGCTCCTTCGTGTAGGTGCGGACCTTGTCGACCGTGAAGACGGCGACCCGGCCGTCGGCGCGGGCGACACGGACGGTGTTCCCGGGGGTGAGCGAGTCGAGGTCGAGGAAGATGGCCGGCCCGGTACGGGTGTCGCGGTGGCCGACGACGATCGCCGTGCCGCGTTCACCCGGGGTCGGGCCGTCCTTGTACCAGCCGACGATCCGGGGGTCGTCGGCCGGCGGTGTGCCGAGCCGTCCGGAGGAATCGAGTCCCAGACCGAGCACCGGGGCCTCGATGGTGATCGCCGGGACGGCGATGCCGGTGGGGCGCGAGCGTGCCAGGGGCGCGGGCGGCGGATCGAGCGCGGGCCGGGCCTTGGGCGCGGCCGGAGGCCCGGGCCGGGGCTGCGCCTTGCGCGGGGTCGAAGCCGTGGGCTGCGGCTGGGCCTTGGGCTTCTGGTCGGGGGGCCGCCCCGATCCGGCCGGGGCGGCAGGGGATTCCGCGCCCGCCCCGTGCGCGGCCGGGGCGGCGATCGGCGGGTCGGACGGTTCCTCGCCCTGTGCCCACCAGATGCCGCCGCCGACCAGCGACAGGGTCACCACCACCGTCCGGGTGAGCCGGAGGAGGCGCCGCTGCCTGCGCGTGAAGCGGGACCTACGCGGCGCCATCGGTGCGGCGGCGCGACCGACGGACGAGGATCAGGGCGACCGTACCCGCGAGGGCGGCGGCGACGGCCGATCCGACCCCGAAGACGGAGCTGTCCGTCCCGGTGCTGTCGGCGCTGCCGCCACCACCCGCTCCGACCGGGCCTTGCGGGGGCTTGGTGGCGCCATTGCCACCGCTCCAGCCGTTCGGGCTGCTGGTGCTGGACGGGCTCGCGCCGTTGCCGGTGCCGCCGTTCCAGCTGCTGGTCCCGCTGGTGGCATTGCCGGTCCCGCTGGTGGCGTTGCCGGTGCCGCCGTTCCAGCTGCCGGTCCCGCTGGTGGCGTTGCCGGTCCCGCTGGTGGGGTTACCGGTCCCGCCATTCCAGCTGCTGGTCCCGCTGGTGGCGTTGCCGGTCCCACCGTTCCAGCTGCTGCTGCCGTTGGTCGTCCCGCCGTTCCCACTGCCGCTGTCCGCGGTGCTGCCGTTCCCGGTACCACCATTGCCACTGTTGGCCGCGGCGCCGCCGTTCCCGTTCGTCGGCGGCGGGCCGGCGCTGTCGTCACAGTCGACTCTGAAGATCTTGCTCTTCTCCGCGCCCTGCTGGCCCTCCCAGGTCCACTCGACCTTGTACCTGCCGTCGGCGAGCGTCAGATCCGGGCTGATCCCGTGCCCCGCGGCGTCGATGGTGATCGAGCCGCTCGTCGTCACGCTGTCCACCGGCGGCTGCGGCGTGACGGCCCAGTTGACGCTCTGGAGCCCGTCGAAGTTGAAGGCGGCGAAGTAGAAGGTGCAGACCGAGGGATTGTTGACCGGATTGTTCTCGCCCGTGCGGGCCTCCTGGCCCGAGCGCCCGGCATGGTGGACCTTGATGTCGCCGCTGTCGCCGGGGGCGGCGACGGCCGCAGGCGCGCCGGCCAGGGTGGCGCCGCCGAAAGCCAGGGTGACCAGCGCGGCGGACAGAAGCGGACGGACAGCCAGAGCGGTCATGCTTGGGTTCCTCCAGTCATGAAGACATCAGATGATCAACCGATAATCTGACTTTCTGTCATGACATGAATACGGAGGGTGGCAGCAACGCCGCCCACCCTCCGACTTTCACTCCCCCGGCGGAGGAACCAGCCCGCCCGCCGCCAACCGCGCTAGATGACGCCGAAGAGGATCCCGGCCGCGAGGACCACCAGCGAGGTGAGCGCCGCCCACTTCACCGTGAACCGAGTGTGGTCGCCGAACTCCACCTTCGCCATGCCGACGAGGACGTAGACGGCCGGAACCAGCGGGCTCGACATGTGCAGGGCCTGGCCGGCGATCGAGGCGCGGGCGATCTCCAGCGGGGACACGCCGTGGGCGGCGCCCGCCTCGGCGAGCACCGGCAGGACACCGAAGTAGAAGCCGTCGTTCGACATGAAGTACGTGAGCGGAAGGCTGAGCACACCCGTGACCAGGGCCATGTGCGGGCCCATGCCCTCGGGGATCGCGCCCACGAGCCAGTCGGCCATGTGCTTGACCATGCCCGTGCCGGTGAGGACCCCGGTGAAGACGGCGGCCGCGAAGACCATGCCGGCGACATTGAGGACGTTGTCGGCGTGGGCGGCGATCCGGGCCTTCTGCTCGGCCATGTTCGGGTAGTTGACGGTGAGCGCGAGGGCGGCGCCGAGGAGGAAGAGGACCGGGATCGGCAGCAGTTCGAGGATCATCGCGGTGAGCAGCGCGACGGTGAGTCCGGCGTTGAACCAGTAGAGCCTGGGCCGCAGGGTCGGGCGGTTGGGATCGAGGCCCGGGAAACCCTCCTCGGAAGCCCCCTCGGGCTGCCCGGGTGCGGCGCCGGGCCGGCCGAGGGCGTCACCGGCACCGCCGGAGCCGCCGGACGTCCTCGTGGTGTCCGTACCGCCCCCGGCCTTCACGAGGACGGTCTCGGTCTGCGTCGGCTCGAGGACCTCGTCGAGGGTGAGGTAGCCGATGCGCCTGCGCTCGCGGCGGCCGAGGACGTACGCGAGGAGGAAGACGAAGAGCAGGCCCATGCCGAGCGCCGGGATCATCGGAACGAAGATGTCGGCCGCGTCCAGCTTCAGCGCGGTCGCGGCGCGGGCGGTGGGGCCGCCCCAGGGCAGGGTGTTCATGACGCCGTTGGCGGTGGCGGCGACACCGGTCATGACGACCAGGCTCATCCCGAGCCGCTTGTAGAGCGGATACATCGCCGAGACGGTGATCATGAAGGTGGTGGAGCCGTCGCCGTCGAGCGAGACGATCGCGGCCAGCGCCGCCGTACCGACCACGACACGGACCGGGTCGGCCTTGCAGAAGCGCAGGATGCCCCGGACGATCGGGTCGAAGAGACCGACGTCGATCATCACGCCGAAGTAGACGATGGCGAACATCAGCATCGCCGCGGTGGGCGCCAGCTTGCCCACGCCTTCGAGGACGTAGTCCCCGAGCTGTGCTCCTTGTCCGACGAAGACGCAGAACAACGCGGGGATCAGCACGAGCGCCGCGATCGGCGACATCTTCTTCATCATGATCAGGACCAGGAAGGTCGCGATCATGGCGAAGCCGAGGACGGTCAGCATGGAGGACACCTCACGTTCACCCTTGAACTCCCACCGGGGCGGCTCCCACCGGTGCGGCGTTCGGATGACGTTAGGTGCCCCCTTCCGCGGTTAACAAGATGTTGACGCGTGAGCAATACGAGCAAAACCCCAGGTCACGGCAGGGGTGCCAGCTCCACGGGGAAGCCGTTGAGCACCGCGGTGCCGGACAGCGGGTCCAGCCGGGTGCCGTCGAGGAGCTGGTTCACGTTCACGCCGGGACGGGCTGCGGCGACCGCGAGCCGGGTGCCCGGACGGTCGTGGCCCCAGCCGTGCGGGAGGCTCACCACCCCGTTCCGTACGGCGTCGGTGATCTCCACCTCGACCTCCAGCGCGCCGCCCTCGGCCGCGATCCGGGCGGGCTTGCCGTCGGCGAGGCCGAGCCGGTCGGCGTCGTCCGGGTGGACCTGGAGGGTGCACCGGTTCGAGCCACTGTTGAGGGACGGCGCGTTGTGCAGCCAGCTGTTGTTGGAGCGCAGATGACGCCGGCCGACGAGGACGAGGCCGCCCGGTTCGGCGTCGAGGGCGGCGCGCAGCCGGGGCAGATCGGCGACGATCGGCGCGGGCAGCAGCTCGACGCGTCCGCTGCGGGTCTTGAGGAGCCCGGGGAGGCGGGGCTGCAGCGGGCCGAGGTCGATGCCGTGGGGCGCCCGGCGGAGGTCTTCGAGGACCAGGTCGTACGGGCCGAGGCGCAGCATCATGTCGAGGCGCCGCTCGGGCCCGGTCGCGCCGCTCAGCCGTGCCGCGACGGCCTTGGGGTCGGCGCCGTGGACGGGCGAGTGCTCCTGTGCGACGGCCTTGGCGAGGGTGGTGTCGATGGCGAGGTCGTCGACGGCCGAGGGCGGTGCGCCGTGCATCCCGGAGACGGCGAGGATCAGCCGGGCGTGGATCTCGCACTCGTCCATGCGTCCCTCTTCCAGAGGGACGGCGGCGGGTGTGAAGCGGGCCTGGTTGCGGACGGCGAAGTTGTTGAAGGCGAAGTCGAAGTGGGCGCTCTGCGAGGGCGGCGGCGGAGGCAGAACGACATCGGCGTGCCGCGTGGTCTCGTTGAGGTACGGGTCGACGGCGACCATGAAGTCCACGGTGCCGAGGGCGGCGTCGAGGCGCGTCCCGTCGGGTGCGGACAGGACGGGGTTGGCGGCGACGGTGATCACGACGCGGATGCGCCCCTCCCCCTCCGTCTCGATCTCCTCGGCGAGGGCGGCCATCGGGATCTCGCCCTTGGCCTCCGGGTGACCGGAGACGCGGCTGCTCCAGCGGCCCAGGGCGAAGCCCTTGCCGGGTCCCGCGGGGCGGGGCGCGGGGGCGGTGGCGGCCAGCGGGAAGAGCGCGCCGCCGGGGCGGTCGAGGTTGCCGGTGAGGACGTTGAGGACGTCGACGAGCCAGTTGGCGAGCGTGCCGTACGCGACGGTGGAGCTGCCCATGCGGCCGTAGACGGCGGCCGTGGGCGCGGCGGCCAGTTCACGGGCGACGGTACGGATGGTGGCGGCGTCCAGGTCGCAGGCGGAGGCGACGGCCTCGGGCGTGAAGTCCCGTACCGCTTCCCGTACCTGCTCCACTCCCTCGACGTGCTCGGCGAGCGCACCGAGGTCCGTGAGGTCCTCGGCGAAGAGGGTGTGGACCAGCGCGGCGAGGAAGAGGGCGTCGGCGCCGGGGCGGATGGCGACATGGCGGTCGGCGAGCCGGGCCGTGCGCGTGCGGCGCGGGTCGACGACGGTGAGGGTGCCGCCGCGCCTGCGCAGCGCCTTGAGCTTGCCGGGGAAGTCGGGGGCGGTGCAGAGACTCCCGTTGGAGTCCAGGGGGTTGGCGCCGAGCATCAGCAGATGGTCGGTGCGGTCCAGGTCCGGTACGGGGATGGCGAAGGGGTCGCCGAAGAGCAGTCCGCTGGAGACGTGCTTGGGCATCTGGTCGAGCGTGGAGGCGGTGAAGAGGTTCCGCGTGCGCAGGGCGCCGAGCAGCAGGGGCGGATAGAGCGCGCCGGCCATGGTGTGGACGTTCGGGTTGCCGAGGACGACACCCACCGCGTTCGGGCCGTGCTCCTCGATCAGGGGCCGGACGCGGGCCGCGATGGTGTCGAACGCCTCGGCCCAGGTGGCCTCCTGGAGGGCGCCGTCCTTGCGGACGAGGGGCCCGGTGAGCCGGTCGGGATCGGCGTCGACCTCGCCGAAGGAGGCGCCCTTGGGGCAGATGAAGCCCTGGCTGAAGACGTCGTCTCGGTCCCCGCGGGCGCCGGTGACACGGGAGCCGTCCAGGGTGAGGGTCAGTCCGCAGGTGGCTTCGCAGAGCGGGCAGATGCGCAGGGCGGTGGACATGGCGGGCTCCCTGGGGCGGCGGCTGTGACGCGCGGGCACCAGCGAACATACCGACCGGTACGCACGGTGGGGAGGGTCATGTCAGTGAGGGCGCGAGATAGGCGTAGAGAAGCTCACGCGTCTCGGCGACGAGCTCGGGGTCCCCTGACGGGTCCGTACGGAAGGCGAGCTGGAGCAGCGCGTCGGCGGCCTCGACGCCGACCAGCACCTTGCGGCGCAGGACGTCGTCGGTGGTACGGCCGAGATGGGCGACGAGCAGCCCGCAGAGGCGGTCGGCGACGAGAAGGTTGGGGTCCTCGCCCGATCCTTCGTCGGTGGGCGGAGCCGGGACGCCGAAGTCGACGAGGGCGAAGCCGGGGACGGTGCGCTTCATGGCGATGTACTCGTCCAGGACGCCGTCGATCGCGCCGTACGCGTCGACATGGCCGGCCGCGGCGAGCCGGGCGGAGATCCGCTCGGCGTAGCGGTCGAGGTTGCGCTGGGCGAGGGCCGCGGCCATGGCGCGCTTGTTGCCGAAGAAGCGGTACACGGAGCCGATGGGGACGCCCGCGCGGACGGCGACGGCGCGGGTGCTCAGCTGCTCGTAACCGGTCTCGTCGAGGAGTTCCGCACAGGCGTCGAGGATCCGCGCGAGGCGCTCGGCGCTGCGCTGCTGGACGGGGGTGCGGCGGAGTGAGGGCGGGGGCACGGGGTCCATGATGCCGCTCCGCTCCTGGTCGGGTCAGGAGATGCGGGGGCCGGAGGCTGCGCGGGCCGGCGGCCGGATGCCGCTTTCCGGGCCGGCGGCGCGATGCGGGCTGGGCCGCGCGCGGGTCCGGCGACGGGCGGGGCGGGAGAGGCGCGGGCCCTGGCGATGGGCGGCGCGGGAGAGGCGCGGGTCCGGCGACGGGCAGGGTCAGGCGATGAGCAGGCCGATTCCGCCGAGGGTGTACGCGATCATCAGCGCGAACAGCGGGAGTTGGCCGGCCACCGCCCGGGCGGGCGGGAAGAGGCGCACGGAGCGGTCGTGGGCGGCGACGACGCCGAGGACGTGACCGGTGACGATCGCGGCGACCTGGAGGGCGGCGAGGCCGCCCGGGCTCAGCGGCGGGGCGGGCGCGGGGGCATTGTCAGTGCCCGCTGCCATCATGACTGTACGTGGCCCTTCGGTGACGAAAAGTGTGAAGTAGTGGGCGACGAGATAGCCGAGGGCGATCGGCAGGAGGGAGTGGGCGAAGGACGCGAGGGGGTGGGTGAGCGTGCGGGACATCAGGCGCAGGGTGCCGGCGCACACGGCGTAGAGGGCGGCGACGAGCGCGACGGCGGCGAGCAGGCCGAGGGTGGCGGTGAGGGTCGGGCCGAGCGCGGAGGTCTGGAGGGTGGTGATCCAGCGGGGGTTGTCGGAGATGCCGTCGTAGGCGGTGGAGCCGAGGAGGACGCAGACGGTGGCGACGAGGCCGGGGGTCTGGGGCGTGGAGTCGAGGCCGTCGAAGGGTGAGCGCAGCACGAGTCGGCCGTCGGCGCGGCGGCCGAGCGGGGAGAGCCGGGCGAGGAGGGAGGAGTAGACCTCGAAGGGGTCGGCGTGGGCGAACCAGTCGGGGCCGTGGCGGGCGGCGCCGAGGAGGCCGATGGCCGTGAGGACGGCGAGGAAGCTCAGGAGCGTGGTGGTGGACGCGGGGTCGGGGGCGGCGAGTTCGAGCCAGGCGAAGAGGAGGAGTCCCGCGGCGGCCGGGCGGATGCCGAGACCGGCGGGCACGGGGCGAGGGGCCCGGGGCGCGGGGAGCAGGGCGTGGAGCGTGCGCAGGGGGTTGAGGAGGCGCCAGACGGGCCCGAGGAGGAGGGAGGCGGGGACGAGCCCGACCCACAGCAGGACGTAGACGGCGCCGGGGGCTGGGTTCCGGTCGGGGTCGTCGGGCCCGAGGAGGAGATGGAGCAGGACGGCGAGGCCGGCGGCCGCGCCGATGAGGCGGAGCGCGGTGCGGGTGGCCGGGGCGTCGGCGAGGCGCTGGAGGGCGGCGGGGAGGGGGCGGCCCGCCGCGTCGCCGCGGAAGCGGGACGAGGACCAGAGCAGGCCGAGGGCGAGGAAGGAGACGAAGAGCGCGGCGAACGCGCCGGCGTAGGCGTAGAAGGGCGAGAGGGGGAGGTCGTGCTGGGAGCCGACTCCGTGGGCGAGGAGGTGCGCGGGAGCCGTCACCGGACGGCGAGTTGGGTCAGGAGGAGTCCGGACTCGTGGGTCTCGACCTCGAAGAGTCCGGTGCGGTCGGCGGTCAGGGTGAGGGAGGTGGGCTTGCCGGGGGCGAGGGGCAGCTCGCGGTCGTAGCCGTGGACGTGGAGGGTGTCCGAGCGGTCGCTGGTGACGCGAAGGGTGACGCGCTCGCCCTTCTTCAACTCGATGCGGGAGGGGGGTGGTTGCACGGAGGTGCCGGTGACGGTGATCTCGACGGTCCGGCCGGGGGCGGTGGCGGTCGGTGTCCCGGCCACGGGGGCGCCGGACAGGGGGACGGTGACCTCGATCGGCTTGCCCGCGACGGCCCAGACGGTGTGGTCGTCCGCGTGGAGGCGGACGGTCACGGTGCGCGCGCCGGGCGGGATGTGGTGCCAGGGGCCGTAGGCGCGGCCGGTCTCCTTGCCGTCGACGAGGAGCCGGGCGTGTCCGCGGCCCGGGATCGCGGCGCCGCCGATGCTCTCGGGGGTGAAGCGGAACCTCTCCACGGTCAGGTGGACGTTCCAGCCGCCCTCGGTGTCGGGCCGCTGCTCGGCCCGTACGGCGGGGGCGCCCGCGGCGGGCACCTCCCGCAACCGGTGCCCGGCCTCGTCCTTCGCCGCGAGCAGCGTGCCGCTGCCCGCGGTCGCCTCCTCGTGGCTCGTGCCGGGCTTGTGATGGGTGCTGGCCCGACCTCCACACCCGGCGACGGCCAGGACGACAACGAGGACGACCCCGGCGAGGACGCCGACCCGCCGCCGCCCGTTCCCCCACGGGCCGGTGCCGCGCAGGCCGCCTCCTCCCCGGCCAGCCCCATCCCGACGGGTCCCACGCCGGCCCGTGCCGCGCAAGGCGGCCCCTGCCTGGCTGTCCTCTCCACGGCCAGTCGCTCCCCGCCCGTTCCCCTGCGGGCCGGTCCCCCGCCCGCCCGGGCCAGGCAGGGCGGCCCCACCCCCGCCGGCCTCACCCCGGGCCGCCCCGCGCGGGGCGGGTGGTTGGGGTGTCGTGGGGGCGCCGGTCTTGGGCTCGACGCTCATGCCCGGCCTCCAGCCGTGTCGGCGGGCTCGTCCTGCGGTGCGGGTGGGGCGGCAGGGGTCGGTGGGGTGCGGCGGCCGGCCGCGACCACCGCCCACAGCACCCACACCACCGCGAGCAGCCCGCGCAGCCAGGCCGGGCTCAGGGGGATCCAGGGGATCATCAGGACGGCCTTGTCGAAGGCGTCGAGGAGAGTGAGGGCGCCCAGGGCGAGGGTGGTCCAGGCGAAGGCGGGGCGGGACGGCCGCAGGGCCAGGCCGAGCGCCGTCCACCAGGCGCCGATCAGGAGCAGCGCCAGGGCGGGAACGGGGCCCGAGGACAGACCGAGGGTCGAACCGGCCACGTCCAGCGCCAGGCCCGCGAGGCCCACGAGGGTCGCCGCGCCCGCGAGCCGGCTGCCGCGGAGCCTGCGCCACCACAGGACGCCGCCGACCAGGGCGAGGACGACCGCGACCGCCAGGGCGAGCTGGGTCTCGACGCGCTGGACGCCCCGCGCCCCGTACCAGTCGCAGCCGGCCGGCAGCCGTCGCGCCTGGACGTTGTAGTCGGCGCAGACGAGGAGGTGGGCCAGCTTGGCCGGTTCGCCGACGAGCCGGTCGGTGTTCCCCGAGACGTCGCCCCGCCGCGCCCCGCACTCGGGCAGGGAGCCCGGGCTGGAAGCCCCGGCGTCGGCCTGCCAGCAGTTGCCGCCGCCCTGGCCGTCCCACCACACGTCCGCGCGGTTGGGGCGGGAGGCGCCGGAGCGGTCGACGCCCAGGTGGTTGCCGGCGTAGCGGTTGTGGTGGGAGGTGTCGGTCTGCTTGCCCCAGTCGGACTCGCCGCGGATGAAGGCGGGGACGGCGCTCAGGAAGAAGGCGGCGCGCTGATGCCCGTACACCCAGTTGTTCTCGTACAGGTTCCAGTTGCCGCCCGCCGTGATGATGCCGGTGCCGGGCGGCATGGAGATCTGCGGGCAGACGACCCCCTGCTCGTAGCCGCGCTCGACGGGCGGCTTGGCGCAGGTGCCGTCGGCGACGTGGCGGTAGTAGTTCTGGTTGTTGTCGTGGATCAGGTTCCGCTCGAAGCGGGCGTGGTTCTGCGGGAGTCCGGGGTGGCCGGGGAAGGCGGAGTCCATCGACGCGCCGCCCATGTTGTGGTCGAACTCGTTGTCGTGGACGTAGACCGAGTCCCCCGCCGTGCCCGAGTAGCCGACCATGTTGTGGTGGCTGCGGCAGCCGGTGATCTCGATGGAGTAGCGCGGGACGTCGTAGCCCCGGCCGTTGTTGATGTCGGAGGCCGAGCCGGGGTAGATGCCGGAGTCCCCGTTGCCGTACGACTCGCAGTTCTTGTACAGGCCGTGGTCGGAGGCGAAGGTCAGGAAGCCGTACTCGTCGTTCCACCGGGTCAGTACGTCGTCGATGACGAAGCCGTCGCCGGCGAGCACGTACAGCGAGTTGAAGGTGGTGCGCTGGGCAGTGAAGTTGCGGAAGTAGATCCCGTCGGACTCGTCGGCCCGTATCGCGTTGAGCTTGGTGTACTTGGCGTCGATGACGACGTCGAGGCGCGAGGCGCCGGTGCCCTCGATCTGGAGGTTCTTCTTGCCGAGGATCGCGACCAGGTTCTGGTTGTGGGGGCACTGCCGCTGCTGCTCGTACGACAGGATCTGGTAGCCGAGCGCGGAGTTCGGCGCCTTGAGCGAGGCGCAGGCGCCGGTCGGCGCGGGCTGCGAGGGCTCCTCCTCGTACAGGCCGGGCAGGACGGCGATGGTCATGCCGGGTCGGTCGACGGCGTCGACGGCCTGTTGGAGATGGCGGTAGCCGGTCCGCGTACAGCGCTCGAACAGGGCCAGGTTCCGGGCCTTCACCTCGGCCGGGAAGCCGGAGACGCGACGGGTGAAGTCGGCCCGGTCGGTCTTGCAGACGAGCAGATCGGGTTCCCCGGTGCGCAGCGTCGGCACACTGCCCGAGCCGTCGGGGAAGGTGACGGGCCGCTCCTCGTGTGCCTGGGCCACGGGAGCGGTGACAAGGGCGGCGGCGAGCGCCGCGAGAACGACCGAGAGCGCGACAAGGAGCCTACGGGTCCACGACATGCGCGTGAGAGTAGAGCAATGTTCACCTTTTGGAACCCCTTCTGCACGCATCACGTCGAACCGTGACCCGTTGACGCGAGCGGTCGCGGAATCCTACGGTCATCCATAGGATTCCCTTGCGGGCTCAGGACAGGAGCGGGCGATGACCACGGAACAGCCGACGGAGCAGGCCAGGAAGGTGGCCGAGGCGCTGGACTACAGCACCGGCTTCGGCAACGAGCACAGCTCTGAGGCGGTGCCCGGCGCGCTGCCGCACGGCCGCAACTCGCCGCAGCGCGCTCCCCTCGGCCTGTACGCCGAGCAGCTCAGCGGCAGCGCCTTCACCGAGCCCCGCGCGCACAACCGCCGCTCGTGGCTCTACCGCATCCGGCCGTCGGCCGCGCACCCGCCGTTCGCCCGGATCGACAACGGCGCGTTGCGTTCCGCGCCCTTCACCGAGACCGTCCCCGACCCCAACCGGCTGCGCTGGAACCCGCTGCCCGACCCGGCGCCGGGCACGGACTGGCTCGCCGGCCTGTGGACGCTCGGCGGCAACGGCGACGCCACCCAGCGCGCCGGCATGGCCGTGCACCTGTACCACGCGAACGACTCCATGGACCGGGTCTTCAGCGACGCCGACGGCGAGCTGCTGATCGTCCCCGAGCGCGGCGGGCTGCTGCTCCGCACCGAGCTGGGTCTGCTCGCCGCCCGCCCCGGCGAGGTCGCGCTGATCCCGCGCGGCGTCCGCTTCCGCGTCGAGCTCCTGGACGAGAGCGCCCGCGGGTACGTCTGCGAGAACTACGGGGCGCCCTTCCAGCTCCCCGATCTCGGCCCGATCGGCGCCAACGGCCTCGCCAACGCCCGCGACTTCCGCGCGCCCGTCGCCGCCTACGAGGACGTCGAGGGCCCCGTCGAGGTCGTCAACAAGTACTGCGGAAACCTCTGGTCGGCGACGTACGGCCACTCCCCGCTCGATGTCGTCGCCTGGCACGGCAACCACACCCCGTACGTCTACGACCTGCACCGCTTCAACGTCATCGGGACGATCTCGTACGACCACCCGGACCCGTCGATCTTCACGGTCCTCACCTCGCCGTCGGACACCCCGGGCCTCGCGGGCGTCGACTTCGTGGTCTTCGCGCCGCGCTGGCTGGTCGGCGAGGACACCTTCCGCCCGCCGTACTTCCACCGCAATGTGATGAGCGAGTACATGGGCCTGATCGAGGGCGCCTACGACGCCAAGGCCGAGGGCTTCGTTCCCGGCGGCGGCTCGCTGCACAACATGATGTCCGCGCACGGCCCGGACCGGGAGACCTTCGACAAGGCCAGCGCGGCCGAGCTGAAGCCGCAGCGGATCGACGACGGTCTTGCCTTCATGTTCGAGACCCGCTGGCCCGTCACCGCCACCGGCCAGGCCGCGAACGCCGACCATCTGCAGAAGGGGTACGACGACGTGTGGCAGGGTCTGGAGCGCCACTTCCGGCCGTAGAGTCTCGTAGCCGTCGAGTCTCGTCGTAGTCGTAGTCGTCGTACGGAGAACGCCGTGACCGCCTTCGCTCCCGACTCGCTGGTCCTGAACCGCAAGCTGCCGCTGTGGTATCAGGTCTCGCAGTCGTTGCGCGCCTCCATACTGGGCCGCACGCCCGACGCCTCGCTGCGGCTGCCCACCGAGGAGCAGCTCGCCGCGCACTACGGCGTGAGCGTGCTGACCATGCGCCAGGCCCTCAAGGAGCTGGAGGAGGAGGGCCTGATCAGCAGGCACCGGCGGCGCGGCACCTTCATCGAACCGGGCGCCCGGCGCTCCAGCCCGCGCCGGCTGCTCGGCTCGATCGACGCGATCGTGGCCCAGCAGTCCGGCGAGCGGACCACCGTCCTCGGTCACGGCAGCGAGCCGGTGCCGGGCGAGCTGGCCGAGTACTTCCCCGATGTGACGGAGGTCGTCGCGTACCGGCGGCTGCGGCGCGACGGGGAGACCGGCGAGCCGACCAACTGGGCGCAGAACGCGGTACGGCCGGAGATCGCGGCCGATCTCGACCCGGCCGATCTGGAGCGCTGGCCGATGACGAAGGTGCTGCGGGACGTGATGGGGGTCCGGATCAGCCGGATCACGGACACCGTGGAGGCCCGCCTCGCCGACCCGGAGACGGCCGCGCTCCTCGAAGTGCCGCTGCTCTCGCCGATCCTCCACTACACCGGCGTGACCTACGACGACGACGGCCGGGTGGTCGACGTGGCCCGGATCCGCTACCGGGGCGACCGGTTCTCGTTCACCGTGACGGTGGAGGCGCACTGAGCCCGCTCGCTAGCATCCGGGGCGTGACCGAAGACGTACCGCTGGACGACGCGCCCCTCCTGGACGAGCTGATGCCGTGGTCCGTCGCGCCGTTGCGGCTCGGCCGTTCCTGGATCGTGGCGCCCGACGTCCGTACCCTGCGGGCACGCTGGGACCGTCTCGTCGGGGCGGAGGGGACCGAGCGCGAGGAGCTGTTCCGGCCCAGCCGGGCGCGTACCCCGTCGAGTTCGGTGGCCGCGCTGCCCGGGCAGCGGACCGGCACCGTCCGGTTCGCTCGTGAGTCGGGGCCGTGCCCGGAGCCGGTACGGCTGGCCCACGGCCCGTTCGACGAGCAGTGGCTGCTCCCCGATCACCGGCTCATCGACACCGCGCGCCCGGAGCTGTGGCGCGTCGCCGACGACCACCAGCTGTTCGCGGTGGAGCAGGGACACGTGCCGGGGGCGGCCGGTCCCGCGCTGCTGGTGACCTCGGCGCTGCCCGACGGGCGCTCCCCCGCGGGGCGACCGGGGCGGATCCGGCCGCTCTTCCGCCGCCCCGGGGGCGAGGAACCGAACCTCGCGCCCGGTCTGCTCCCGCTGCTGAGCGAGCGGTACGGACGGCCGGTCGACCCGCGGTCCGTCCTGGCCTGGGCCCTAGCGGCCACCCGCCCCTCCGCCGCCGGCTGTCGCGTCCCGCTCCCGGCGGACCCGGACCTCTGGGCCGCGGGCGTGGCGCTGGGCAGGCGGCTCACCGACATCCAGCTGCGGGGCGGCCGTGGCGGCGAGCGGCCCCGGCTGCCCGGCGGCCGCCGGCCCTATGTGCGGGCGCCGATCCCCGCCCGGCCGACCGTGCTTGCGTACGAGCCGGAGGAGGAGACGCTGACCCTCGACGACGGCCGGATCTCGCCCGTCCCGGCCGAGGCGTGGGAGTTCCGTGTCGGCGGCGTACGGATGCTCGAACAGTGGTTCTCGCATCGGACCGTGCCCGCCGAGCCCGGCGGTCTCGAGGCGATCGGCCCGGCGGCCTGGCCGCAGGAGTGGACCTCGGAGCTCCTGGAGCTGATCACCGTCCTCGCCCTCCTCTCCCAGCAGGAGCCGGAGCGGGAGGCGCTCACGCAAGGCACGCCGCTGACCCGGGACGCGCTGCGGGAGGCCGGAGTGCTGCCGGTGCCGGACGCGGCCCGCCGCCCCGCCTCCGTACTGGATCATCAAGAGGAGGGCCCGGAGGGCCAGTTCGCGCTGCTCTAGCCCGGGACGAAGGAGTCGAGGACCCGCTCCAGCGTCCGGTCGAAGATCTCGTCGGGATCGAGGGGTCCGACCCCGGACGCAGCGAACACCGCGGCCAGTCGGGGGTAGGCGCCGTCCGCGAGCCGCTCCCTCAGATAGGCCCCGCGCACCGCCTGCTCCTGCTCCTCCGACCAGGGCAGTCCGCGGGCGCGCTCGGCGATGGCGAGTTCATTGGCGACGATCGTCATCACGGTGCCGTTGACCGTCGCGATCAGCTCCATCTTGGTGCCGCCGGGCAGGTCGAGACCGTCCAGGCAGGCCAGACACCCTTCGAGGAAGCGCAGCGCGTTGGGACCGTAGGCGTACCCGGTCGTCATCAGCCTGATCACCCACGGGTGACGGCGCAGGATGCCCCGGGCCTCGCGCGCCACATGGAGCATGTCCGCGCGCCAGTCACCGCCGGGGCGACGGGGAGGATCGGGGAGGTCGTACTCGCCGCTGACGGCGTCGACCATCAGCTCGTACAGATCCTCCTTGCGCGGGACGTAGTTGTAGAGCGACATCGTGCCGCAGCCGATGTCCGCCGCGATCCGGCGCATCGAGAGCGCGTCGATCCCGTCGGCGTCGGCGATACGGACCGCGGCGGCCACGATGTCGGCCCTGCTGTACGCCGGTTTCGGGCCGCGGCCCGTGCGCTCGGGGCGCGCCCAGATCACTTCCGGTTCGGCCGCTCGGCCCGCCATCGATCATCACCTCCCCACCATCGTAGTTACGTACAGCGTACGTAGTGGGGTATGGTCGAGCCATGACTACTACGTACGCTGTACTTAGTGAGGGTCTGAGGAAGCGCTACGGCGACGTCCACGCGCTGCGCGGGCTCGATCTGGCCGTCCCCGAGGGCACGGTCTGCGGTGTCCTCGGCCCCAACGGCGCGGGCAAGACGACCGCCGTCCGGGTCCTGACCACGCTGGTCGCCCCGGACGCGGGCAGCGCCCGGGTCGCCGGGCACGACGTGGTGCGCGACCCGGCGGGGGTGCGGAAGCGGATCGCGGTCACCGGCCAGTACGCCTCGGTCGACGGCGACCTCTCCGGCGCCGAGAACCTGCGGCTCTTCGCCCGGCTGCTGCGCGCCCCGCGCGCCCGAGCCGACGAACTCCTGGAGCAGTTCGGCCTGACGGAGGCGGCCGACAGGCCCGCCCGGACGTACTCGGGCGGGATGCGCCGCCGGCTGGATCTCGCGGCGAGCCTGCTCGTCCCGCCGCGGATCCTCTTCCTCGACGAGCCGACGACCGGGCTCGACCCGCACAGCCGGAACGGGATCTGGGACGCCGTACGGGGGTTGGCGTCGCAGGGCACGACCGTGCTGTTGACCACGCAGTACCTGGAGGAGGCGGATCAGCTCGCCGACGACATCGTGCTGATCGACGAGGGCCGGGCCGCGCACCGCGGCACCCCGGCCGAGCTCAAGGCGATGATCGGCAGTTGGGCGGAGGTCGTCGTCGCCGATCCGGCGCTGCTCGGCGCGGCGGCCGCCGTCCTGGACCAGCTGACCGGCTCCGCCCCGGCGCTGGACGCCGAGCGGCGCACGGTCGGCGCCGTGACCACGGACAGCACGCTCACCCTCCCCCGGATCGTCCGCGAGATCGACGCGGCCGGGGTCCACATCGTCGACGCCTCCCTGCGTCCGCCCACCCTCGACGAGGTGTTCCTGCGCCTCACCGACCGGAAGGAGCTCGCGGCATGAGCGCGCTGGTCCATGACGGAACCGCGGTACTGGGCCGCCATCTGCAGAAGGTCCGCCGGGCGCCTGCGATCGTCGTGATGACACAGACGATGCCGATCGTCTTCCTGCTGTTCTTCGGGTACGTCTTCGGCAGCGCGCTCGCGATGCCGGGCACCGAGTACCGGGCGTATCTGGTACCCGGCCTGCTCGTCGCGACGGCGGCGGGCGGGCTCATGACGGGGATGTTCCAGGCCGCCCAGGACGCGCACCGGGGCGTGACGGACCGCTTCCGGACCATGCCCATGAGCCGGGGCGCCGTCCCGCTGGGGCAGGCGCTCGCCGACCTGGTGACGAGCGCGGTCGGCATGGTCCCGATGATCCTGGTCGGGCTCGCCATGGGCTGGCGGATCGAGGGCACCGCCCTGGAGGCGCTGGGCGCCTTCGGTCTGCTGCTGCTCTTCCGCCTCGCGACGACCTGGGTGGGCATCCTGCTGGGCCTCGCCTCGAAGAGCGAGGAGGCGGCCGGCCAGTTGGGCAGCGCCACGTTCATGCTGCCGCTGCTCTCGAACGCGTACATCCCCACGGAGAACATGGCCGGCTGGCTCCGGACGATCGCCGAGTGGAACCCGATCTCGGCGGTGACGACGGCCGTACGGGAGCTCTTCGGCAACGCGACCGTACCGGTGGACGCCGCCTGGCCGGTGGCGCACCCGGTGGCCGGGGCGCTGCTCTGGTCGCTGGCGCTGATCGCGGTCTTCGCCCCGCTCGCGGTGCGGCGCTACGCCCGCGGGTGACACCACCCGGGGACCACGGTGACGAGGGCGACGGTGACAAGGCGCCGCCCGCAGGGTAGGCAGGGCTGTCATGAGCACTCAGCCACTCCCCCTGGAGGGGATCACGGTCGTCGCGGTCGAGCAGGCCGTCGCCGCCCCCTTCGCCACCCGCCAGCTCGCGGACCTGGGCGCCCGCGTCGTCAAGATCGAGCGTCCGGACGGCGGGGACTTCGCCCGGGGCTACGACACGGCGGCGCGGGGCCTGGCCTCGCACTTCGTGTGGTGCAACCGCGGCAAGGAGTCGGTGGCCGTCGACCTCAAGGACGCCCGGGGGCTCGACCTGGTCCGCCGGCTGGTGGCCGGCGCCGACGTCTTCGTACAGAACCTCGCGCAGGGCGCGGCGGCCCGGCTCGGCCTGGACGCGGCCACGCTCTGCGCCGCGCATCCGCGGCTGATCGCGGTGGACGTCTCGGGGTACGGGCCGGGCGGACCGTACGCGCACAAGCGGGCCTACGACATGCTCGTGCAGTGCGAGGCGGGTCTGGTCTCGGTGACCGGGACCGAGGAACAGCCGGTCAAGTCGGGGATTCCGGCAGCCGACATCGCGGCGGGGATGTACGCCTGCACGGGTGTCCTCGCGGCGCTGGTGCGACGGGGGACGACCGGGCGGGGCGGCCCTGTGGAGGTGTCGCTGCTCGACTCGCTGGCCGAGTGGATGGGGCATCCGCTGCACCACGGGATGCACGGGGGCACGGCACCGGCGCGCACGGGCCTGGCGCACGCCGTCATCGCGCCGTACGACGCCTATCCCACGGCCGACGGGGGCATGGTCCTGCTGTCGGTCCAGAACGACCGTGAGTGGCGGCGGCTGGCCGAACAGGTCCTGGAGCGGCCGGATCTGGCGGACGATCCGGCCTTCGCGACGAACACGGCCCGGGTGGCCGGCCGGGCGAAGACGGACGCGGTGGTGGCCGACGCACTGGCACCGCTGACGGCCGCGGAGGCGCTGGCACGGCTGGACGCCGCGGGGGTCGCGTGTGCGCGGCTGAACACGGTCGCGGATCTGGCGGCGCATCCGCAGCTGGCGGCGCGCGACCGGTGGCGGTTCACGGACTCGGCGGCCGGGCCGCTGCGGACCCTGCTGCCGCCGGTCACGTTCCCGGACGGACCCGAAGCCCGGATGGGTCGCATCCCGACGTTGGGGGAGGACACGGATGCGGTGCTCAGTGAGCTCGGGGTGGGGCCGGCGGAGCTGGAGACGCTACGAGGGGACGGTGTCGTGGCGTGACGGGGCCGCGGGGGTGAGCGGGGTGGGGCAGCCGGCGCCGTCGGGGGTGTGCCCACCTGCCCCCGGGGCTTCTCCCCCGGAGCTTCGCCCGGGAGGTGCCCCCAGGGGGATCCCGGCCCTGCGGATCAGATGCCCACGACCCCGGAGGAACGCCGGCTAGCCGCGGCTGCCGAAGAGGGAGCGCCGCAGGCGGCGCAGCGGGGCGAAGAGCGAGACGCGCGCGCTCTTGCTGCGACGGCTGTGCGAGACGTCACGCGACGTCAGCTCCCGCATCAGCAGCGTCGCCTCGGCCGCGTCACGCTGTGGCACGACGGGGCCGCCGAGCACCGCGAGATGACGGTCGAGTCGCGAACTGGTCGCACTGCTCCCGCATGTGATGGCAGGCACTCGCGGCCTGCTGCGCATTGCTATCTGTTCCATGTCACTCCCCACCCTAACGAGGGCACCCAGCCCGGGCAGGTTAACCCTATCGCCCCGCTGTGACACTCGTGTATCCCGGCGGCAGGATTCACCGCACTCGTACGGGGGTTGACGGTTACTGTCCGAATCCATCTGATTCCAGGGCGAGTTGGACAGCACTCGAACACCTGCCGAACCGTCACGAACCATCCTGCACGCAAGCCCGCCGGCCTTCGGTATCTGACGGTGTGTGATCTCCACCACCAAGATCACCCCGGGCTCGCGGCGCGGTGTTCGAAGTGGCCGGGGCGGGGGCAGGAATGTTCCACCGGTGGACGACGGACGGGGACACGCCATGACCGTGATCGCGGGGCGGTACCGACTCCTCGACGTCCTGGGCCAGGGGGGCATGGGCACCGTCTGGCGGGCCAGGGACGAGGTCCTGGCCCGCGACGTCGCCGTCAAGGAGGTCCGCGCACCGGCCGGGCTCGCCGGGGACGACGAGCGGCGGCTCTACGCCCGCCTGGAGCGGGAGGCCTGGGCGGCCGCCCGGATCTCGCACCGGAACGTGGTGACGGTGTACGACGTGGCCACCGAGGACGGCCGGCCCTGGATCGTGATGGAGCTGATCCGCGGGCTGACGCTCTCCGACGTCCTCGACGCGGAGGGCCCCCTGCCCCCGCAGCGCGCCGCGGGCATCGGCGCCGACGTACTGGCCGCGCTGCGCGCCGCGCACGAGGCCGGGGTGCTGCACCGGGACGTGAAGCCGGGCAACGTCCTGCTCGCCAACGACGGACGGGTCGTCCTCACCGACTTCGGCATCGCGGCGGTGGAGGGGACCTCCAACCTCACGATGACGGGCGAGCTCGTCGGCTCCCCCGAATTCCTCGCCCCGGAGCGGGCGTTGGGCCGCACACCCGGCCCCGCGTCGGACCTGTGGTCGCTCGGCGTGCTTCTGTACGCGGCGGTGGAGGGCGCCTCGCCCTTCCGTCAGGACACTCCGCTGAGCACCCTGCGGGCCGTGGTGGACGAGGAGCTGCCGCCGCCCCGCAGAGCCGGCCCGCTGGCCCCCGTGATCGAGGGGCTGCTCCGCAAGGATCCGCAGGAGCGGCTCCAGGCTGCCGAGGCGGAGAGCGAGTTGAGACTGGTGGCCGCGGGCGGCGCGCCGCGCCCGGGGCCGCCCCGGGCCGCGCCCGTCACTCGCTGTGCGCGAACAGTTTCAGGACCGGGACGCCGACCTTGTGGCGGGCCCGCGAGGCCCAGTCGCGGTGGAAGAACTCCTCCACGTAGTGCGGGGCCGTCAGGACGATCACCTCGTCTGCGTCCGACTCGTCGACGACGGACTTCATCTTGTCGAGGGGGTGGTCCTCGACCACCTGTCCGACCGCCTCGCAGCCGGCGTTCCGCAGGGCCTGGAGGGAGTACTCCAGGGCCTGCTCGGCGGGGACACGGGCCTCCTTGCCCTCCGGCTGCTCGCCCTCCTTGGTCGCTTCCTTCAGCTCGCCCATGGCGACGTCGTCGATGGCGCGCAGCAGCACATCGGCCTGGTCACCACGGGGCTGCATCAGCACGATGAAGGACACCGCCTCTTCGCCGTGCAGGGTGGTGACGAATTCCACGTCGACGGACGTGAGGGGCTTCTCGATCATCAGAACGCTTGTGAACACCTCAGGAGCCCTTCTGCGGAAACCATCCTTCCCCGTGCCCGCACGGGGTCTACGGGGGTAAGTGTGCCCAGCGGAAGCTAACCGGAACGACAAATTCCGCCGATTGTCAGATCCGACGGTAGCGGGTGAAAAGGAACCCGGCCTCCTCCAGCACCGACGCCACGGCGAACCGTTTCGGGACGTCCACCGACGGGCCTCCCGCGATCCGCTGCGCGGCGCCCGCCGTCATCGTCGGCGACACCGTCAGGCACAGCTCGTCGAGCACGCCCGCCGCGACGAACTGGCCGAGCAGCCGGGGCCCGCCCTCGGTCAGCTGGCGCCGCAGCCCCCGCTCCACGAGCGCCGCCTTCGCGCGGTCCGGCTCCACGCCGGGCCCGTCGCCCGCGATCACCACCTCCGCGCCGGCCTTCGCGGCCGCGTCCACACGGTCGGGGGGCGCCGCGGCCCCGGTCAGGACCAGCGTCGGCACCAGGGGCTCGGTGAACAGCGGAGCCGAGAAGTCCAGGTCCAGGGAGGCACTGACCACCGCGATCACCGGCGCCGGCCCCTGCCCGGCGGCCGCCCTGCGGGCCGCGAACGCGTCCCGGGCACGGGCCGGCCGGTACCCCTCCTGGCGTACGGTCTGCGCCCCCACCACGATCACGTCGGCCAGACCACGCAGCGTGCCGAAGATCCGCATGTCGGTGTCGGAGGAGAGGGGCTGGGAACGGCCGTCGTGCTGCCCGGCCCCGTCGAGGGAGGAGACCATGTTGGCGCGCAGCCAGACACCGTCCGGAAGCGGCTCCGGGTACGCGTAGAGGTCGGCCAGCTCGTCGAGGGACCACTCCCGGTCCCCGGCGAGGGCGTCGTCGGCTGTCATGTCCGTCACAGGGAACAGGCGTCGCATCCTCGCAGTCTGACACGGCGCTTACAGTGGGGAACTGTGTCGACCCGTGCCTCCCACACCTCCCGTGCCATAACCGAAGCCGCTTCCGTCGAAGCCGCTCCGGTCTCCCTCTGCGCCCGGGAGCCCCATGTCCCCGCCGACCGGCTCGTCGCCGAGATGGTCCCGCCGCCGCGCTTCGACTCGGTGCGCTTCGACACCTACATCCCGGACCCGAACCAGCCCAGCCAGACCGACGCGGTCAAGGCCCTGAGCTCCTTCGCCGAGGGGCTCGGCGGCGCACACGCCACCGGCGCCGGCAAGCGCCCGGCACTCAGCCGCTGGTTCGCCAAGAAGCCCGCCGCCCCCACGGGCCCGCGCGGGATCTACCTCGACGGCGGCTACGGCGTCGGCAAGACCCACCTCCTCGCCTCCCTCTGGCATGCCACCCCCGCCGAGCCGGGGCTCAAGGCCTTCGGCACGTTCGTGG
The DNA here is from genome assembly GCF_042735655.1 of Streptomyces sp. NPDC059567. Classification (NCBI taxonomy): domain Bacteria; kingdom Bacillati; phylum Actinomycetota; class Actinomycetes; order Kitasatosporales; family Streptomycetaceae; genus Streptomyces; species Streptomyces sp. NPDC059567. The sequence goes on from NZ_JBHWBS010000002.1 coordinate 164,673, forward strand.
AGCTGACGAACCTCGTGGGCGCGCTGGGCTTCCAGCAGACCGTGCAGACGCTCAGCGGACACCGGCTGCTCTGCATCGACGAATTCGAGCTGGACGACCCGGGCGACACCGTCCTCGTCTCCTCCCTGCTCAGCCGGCTCGTGGAGGCGGGCGTGGCGCTGGCCGCCACCTCCAACACGCTGCCGGGCAAGCTGGGCGAGGGCCGGTTCGCCGCCGCCGACTTCCTGCGCGAGATCCAGGGCCTCTCCGCCCACTTCCGGCCGCTGAGGATCGACGGTGAGGACTACCGTCACCGCGGGCTGCCCGAGGCGCCCGCCCCGTACTCCGAGGAGCAGGTGACGAAGGCGGCGTACGCGACGCCGGGCTCCTCGCTCGACGACTTCCCGCACCTGCTCGACCACCTGGCGAAGGTCCACCCCAGCCGCTACGGCGCGCTGACCGACGGGCTGTCCGCGGTCTGCCTCACCGACGTCCAGGCGGTCCCGGACCAGTCGACCGCGCTGCGGCTCGTGGTCCTCGCCGACCGGCTGTACGACCGTGAGGTCCCGGTGCTCGCCTCCGGGCTCCCCTTCGACCGGCTGTTCAGTGAAGAGATGCTGAAGGGCGGGTACCGGAAGAAGTACTTCCGGGCGATCTCCCGGCTCACCGCCCTGGCACGAGACGCAAAGGGTCTGGTGGAGCAGTAGGTTGGGGGCCATACCCGATCGAAAGGGATTCATCATGGCCACCGTCCGTCACGCCCACACCGTCTGGGAGGGCGACCTCCTCAAGGGCAAGGGCGTCGTCACCCTCGACTCCTCCGGCCTCGGCGAGTACCAGGTCTCCTGGCCGTCGCGCGCCGAGGAGCCGAACGGCAAGACCAGCCCGGAAGAGCTGATCGCCGCCGCGCACTCCTCCTGCTTCTCGATGGCGTTCTCCAACGGTCTGGCCAAGGCCGGCAACCCGCCGGCCCGCCTGGAGACCAAGGCCGATGTCACCTTCCAGCCCGGCGAGGGCATCACGGGCATCCACCTGACCGTGCGCGGCGAGGTCCCCGGCCTGGACGCGGACGAGTTCAAGGCGCTGGCCGAGGACGCCAAGAAGAACTGCCCGGTCAGCCAGGCGCTCACCGGCACGACGATCACGCTGACCGCCGAACTCGCCTGATCGCTCACGCCACATGAGGCCGTTGTGGCCCGCATGGTTCACCTGTCACCACTGTGCGTGATACACACATGCGGGCCACACGTCACATCACACACCTGTCCTCCCCCATAGCCTTCGGCATGGGGGTGCCCCCACAGGAAAGTGGGTTGCCTCATGTCCGCAACACGACGTCAGATCCTGTCCCGCACCGGCGCGTCCGTCGCCGGCATCGCCTTCGCGGGAGCCTTCTCCGAACTCTTCGCCGGTACGGCGGCCGCTCGCGGGCACGCCGGCTACGGCCCGCTGATCCCCGACCCGGCCGGGCTCCTCGACCTCCCCAAGGGCTTCCGCTACAAGGTCCTCTCCCGCCAGGGCGACCCCCTCCGCTCCGGTGAGGGCCCCGTCCCCAGCAATTTCGACGGCATGGCCGCCTTCGCCGGCCGCCGAGGCCGGGTCCATCTGGTCCGCAACCACGAGAACCGGGTCACCGGCAAGATCGGCGTCCCCACCGTGGAGGGCCTGACGTACGACCCCGCCGCCAAGGGCGGCTGTACGGCGATCGAGCTGGACGGCCGCGGCAACGTCCTGGGCGAGCGTGTCGCCATCGCAGGCACCGCGGTCAACTGCGCGGGCGGGCCCACTCCTTGGGGTACGTGGCTGACCTGCGAGGAGACCGAGGACAAGGCCGGGACCAACGGCTACACCAAGGACCACGGCTTCATCTTCGAGGTCGACGGCGCCGACCCGCACCGCACCGGAGCCGTCCCGCTCACCGCCATGGGCCGCTTCCAGCACGAGGCGATCGCCGTCGACCCGCACAGCGGGATCGTGTACGAGACGGAGGACGCCTTCGAACGGCCCTTCGGGCTCTTCTACCGCTTCCTGCCGGAGAAGCCGCTGGGCGGTCTCGGCTCGCTGCGCGCGGGCGGGGCCCTGGAGGCCATGCGTGTGCCGGGTGTGCCCGACCTCTCCGTGGTCCAGGAGACCGGAGCGAGCTTCGGCGGCGTCGAGTGGGTCCCCGTACCGGATCCGCAGGCCGTCGAAACGCCCATCCGGCTCCAGGACTTCGGGCCGAAGGGCATCACGCACGCGCAGAAGCTGGAGGGCTGCTACTGGGGCGGGCGGGCCGTGTACTTCGTCTCGTCCTTCGCCCGTGCCAAGGACGGCTCGGCGGCCACCCACTACGGCCAGGTGTGGAAGTACGAGCCCCACCGGCGCCGTCTCACGCTCGTCGTCGTCTTCGGCCCGAGCACCGACATCCAGCTGCCGGGCGAGTCGCCGGACAACATCTGTCTCGCCCCGAGCGGCGGTCTGATGGTCAGCGAGGACGGCGAAGGCGGCCAGCACGTCTACGGCGTGAGCCGGAAGGGCGAGGTGTACGCGGTCGCCCGGGGGGCCCAGAACATCGGCACGCCGGAGGCCCCGGAGTGGGGCGAGTTCGCGGGCGTCACGTTCTCGCCGGACGGGCGGACGATGTACGTCAACTGCTACACCCCGGGGACGACGTTCGCGGTGACGGGTCCATGGTGCTGAGGTAGCTCTTCGGCCGCACCGTTCGCGGGTCCGTCGATTCCGTCGCAGGATCGGAGAAGGCGAGCGACGGACCCGAAGGGGCGCAGATGGCGAAGAAGGAAGAGAAGAAGGACGGCAAGGCGGCCAAGGGATCGGGGACGAAGCGGCCGCGGACCTTGCCGGTGCGGTCCGCGGTCCTGCGGGAGCTGCTGCGCCTGCCCGTCGGCAAGCCGGTGGACCTCTCCTCGTACTCCGCCTCGGAGGTCCCGGCCGGCCCGGCCGGGAAGGCGGCCGGGATCGAGGCCACCGCCCGTCTGGCCCCGCGCCTCGCCGAGCTCCAGGAGCGCCTCTACGCGGCGAGCACGGCCGGCGACCGCCGGCGGCTGCTGCTCGTGCTCCAGGGGATGGACACCAGCGGCAAGGGCGGCACGGTCAAACATGTGATCGGCTACTTCAACCCGTCCGGCTGCCGGATCCGGGGCTTCAAGGCGCCCACGACGGAGGAGCGGGGCCACCCCTTCCTCTGGCGGATCAACCGGGCCCTGCCGGTGCCGGGCGAGATCGGCATCTTCGACCGCTCGCACTACGAGGACGTGCTCATCGCGCGCGTCCGCGACCTGGTCCCCCGCCGTGACCTCGGCCGCCGCTACGGCCAGATCAACCGCTGGGAGGAGTCCCTCGCGGACGACGGCATCACGATCGTCAAGGTCTTCCTGCACATCTCGTACGAGGAGCAGCGCGCGCGGCTCCTGGAGCGGCTCGACAACCCGGACAAGCACTGGAAGTTCAACGCGGGCGACATCGAGGAGCGGGCGCTGTGGCCCGCGTACCAAGAGGCGTACGAGCTGGCGCTGGAGCGCTGCTCGACGTCGGAAGCTCCGTGGTACCTCGTTCCGGCCGACCGCAAGTGGTACCGCGACTGGGCGATCAGCACGCTGCTCCTGGAACACCTGGAGGCGATGGATCCGCGGTACCCGCCGGGCGACTTCGACGTCGCCGAGTGCCGCAGGCAGCTGCTCGCTTCCTGATCGGTTAGTTTCCGTGAGTGACCATTTCTGTACGAAGACTGTCGGCGCTCGCTCTGCTGGGCGCCGTTCTCGTCGGCTGTGGCGGGGGCACGGCCGACACGGCGACGGCTCCTGACGCCCCGTCCACCGCGCCGAGCACGCCGCCGGGCAAGGCGCCGGTGGGCAAGGCGCCGCCGGGCAAGGCGCCGAGCGCGAGCGCCGCGGCCGGCCCGGCGACCGTGCGCAAGGCGCCGCCCACCATGGCGCCCGGCCCCGAGGGGCTCACGCCGGTCTTCGTGCGGGCCCGCACGGGCAAGGAGAAGGTCGTCGCGCTCACCTTCGACGCCGACATGACGGCCGACCAGGGTCCGCGGGCGGCCGACGGGGAGCGCTTCGACAACCCCGGGCTGATCGCGACGCTGCGGCGGCTCGAGGTCGACTCGACCGTCTTCATGACCGGCCGCTGGGCCGAGGAGTACCCGGACCAGGCCCGCTCCATCGGCACCGACCCCCGCTTCGAGATCGCCAACCACTCGTACAGCCACTACGCCTTCGCCTCGCCCTGCTACGGCCTTCCGACGGTGGCGAAGCGGGACATGGCCAAGGACGTGGGGCGCGCGTTCGAGGCGTTCCGCAAGGCCGGGGCGCGCAATGTGGTGCCGTACTTCCGCTTCCCCGGCGGCTGCTACGACGACGACGCGCTGCGCGCGCTCGCCCCCGCGAAGGTCACGGCGGTGCAGTGGGACGTGGTCAGCGGCGACGCCTTCGCCAAGGACGGCGACGCGGTGGCCCGGCAGGTCCTCGACGGGGTGAAGCCCGGCTCACTCGTGGTCATGCACTGCACCCGCAGCGCCGCGCCCGTCACCGAGCAGGCGATCCGCCGGATCGTCCCGGAGCTGCGGGCCAGGGGCTACCGCTTCGTGAAGGTCTCCGAGCTCATGGCGGAGCGGGCTGCCTAGGCCTCGACATCGCCGTGTGGAGGCACGGTCCGACGCAGGTGTGACGTCGCGTCACCAGGCTAGCCGGAGCAGGCCGTTCGCTGGGCCTCCTGCCATGCGCAGACCGGGCAGAGGGTGATCCCCCGGGTCGACTCGGGGTACTCAGTCGGCTTCCGGCACAGCACGCACTCGGCGTACGGCCCCTCGGCGGCCGGAGCCGTCGCCGCCTTCACCTCGGCGGGCGCGCAGTACGGCGTGTCCTCGTCCATGCCGTCGAGCCTACTCACTCCCGGCGGGCCGTGGCCCTGGTGCTCACGGCCGCCGCCGCGGCGACGAGTGCCAGGGCGCCCGCGAGGGCGAGCCACGGCATGGTGACGGTCGCCGTACGGGAGCCGGTGATCATGGCCTGCACCGCGGCCTGCGCCGGTGAGCCGGTGGTCACGAGCGCGAGGAGCGAGCCGAGGACGAGCGCGGCGAGCGACCAGCCACGGGACCGCACGAGCGGCCGGGTGGTGAGGGCGCCCACGGCGGCGCCCGTGAGGACGCAGACCACGGTGGCGAGGAGCCCCGAGCTCCCGGCCTCGAACGGGTCGACCCGGCGGAGGTCGCTCACCGCCGTCACCCCGAGCACGGCGACGACGCCCAGGAGCGCCGCGCAGGCCAGGGCGGCCAGGACCGCCGCGAGGTGCGCCCGTTCCCGTCCGGCCGCGGCGGCCACCACGTCGCGGGCGGCGGGCGGTTCCTGGTTCAGGCAGATCCTCACGATCCACGCCGTGACGGGGAGCAGCGCGGCGGCGGTGTACCCGAGGGCGCCGAGCACGGGCTCCCCGGTCCGCACACCGACGCCGAGGAACACCGCGTACAGCAGCAGGGGTGCGAGCCAGCGCTGGGAGCGCAGCAGCAGGTCGGTCCGATAGCGCAGAAGTGCGGTCATGCCCGTCCTGCCCGGATGCCTTCGGTGCTCAGCTGGTGGATGTGCCAGGAGGCGTCGAGCAGGGCCCGGAGCAGCCCGTCGGAGTGCGCCGCGTCGACCGCGTACACCGTCGTCGTGCCGTCGACCCCGGGCTCGTACGAGGGCGAACCCGGCAGCCCCTCGGGGAGCGGGCGGCCGCCGGAGGCCACGATCCGCACGCGAGTCCGCGTCCCGTCGTCGCGTCGGGGGTTCCCGGGCCGGACCCGTCCCGCGTCCACCGTGAACTCGGCGTCGGCCTCGCCCGCGAGCCGCCGTGGGTCGTGGTCGACGAAGACGACCGTCCCGCCCGCCGCGAGCCGCTCGCGGACGGCGCGGTCCAGCTCGTGGCGCGCGCCCGTGTCGAGGCCGGTCCACGCCTCGTCGAGAACCAGGAGGTCCGGACCGGCGAGCAGCGCCTGGGCGACGGCGACCTTCTGACTGCTGCCCTTGGAGAGTTCGGGGAGCGGGGTGTCCGCGAAGTGGCCCGCGCCGAACCGCTCCAGCCACTCCCCCGCCCGCGCGGCCGCGTCCGCCCGGCCGAGCCCCTGAACACGCCCGAGATGCGTCAGACAGCCGCTCGCGGTGAACGGCAGGGCGGCCGGGAAGCGTTCGGGGACGTACGCCGTGCGCCGCGGCCGCCCGGAGATCCGGCCCTCGGTCGGTGCGTCGATGCCCGCGATGAGCCGGAGCAGCGTGGACTTGCCGGTGCCGTTGGTGCCGGTGATCCGGACGAGGGCGCCGGCGGGCAGGGCGAGGCCGACCTCGCGCAGCACCCACGGTCCGCGCAGGCCGTAACGGCGCCCGACCCGTTCCAGGTTCAGTTCGACGTCTTCTGCGGGGTGAGCTCGCTGGGCCGGACGATGACGAAGCCCTCGCCGTCCAGCCTCAGCTGGACCGCCTCGCCCGAGCCGCCGCGGATCATCGAGCCGACGGACTGCGAGCGGTGCAGCGAGGTGCGCAGCTGCTCGCTCCAGCCGACGACGGCGTCGGTGTCGACGCACACCGGGGCCTGCGCGGTGACCGGGATGACGATCGGTGTGCCCTCGCACATCAGGGCGAGCTTGCCGTAGCCGGTGAAGACGCTGTTGAAGAGGCCGCCGCCGGTCATCCCGGCGCCCTTCACCGTCCTGATCTCGTAGCTGAGGGTGGAGTCGAAGCAGAGGACGTTGCGGCCGTTCACACTGAGCGCGTCGTTCTGCTCGACCTCGACGATGAAGCAGTTCTGCGCCTCGTGCGCGAACCAGGCCTCGCCCTGGCCGCGGACGGCCATCAGCGCCAGGCCCTCGCCGGTGACGGCGCGCTTGAGCATTCCGCCGATGCCCTGGCCCTTGCGCTCGAACTGGAGGTCGCCGCGGAAGGCGATCATCGAGCCCTGGCGCGCCTGCATCTCTCCGTTGACGGCGTACTTGACGCACTTGGCGTTCTGCAGGCTCATGCCGGGGAACGTCGCGGTCTCGGCAAGGTGTTCGCTGGCAAAAAGATCGCTCTTCATGAGGGGCATCCTGTCCCGGAACCTCCGATTCCGACAAGAAGCGCCCCTGCGAGCGGTGGCAGACTTGCCGGGTGAGCAGCAACGAAACCGATGTCCGCGATGAGAAGCCCCAGTTCGTCCTCCCGCTGGTGGTGCGGATCGAGAAGGCCGAGCCCCCGGCCCGTACCGATGCCCTGGAGACGGCCGCTCGCGCCGTCCTGACGATCCTCGCCGACGAGCGCGCGCACGGCGACGGCGAGTGGGCACAGGCCATGACCGACTGGCAGGACGCCCGGATCCGCAAGGTGGTGCGCCGGGCGCGCGGCTCCGAGTGGCGGCGCGCGGAGGCGCTCCCGGGGATCACGGTGACGGGTGAGGCCGCGGAGGTACGGGTGTTCCCGCCGGTCCCGCTGGACGGCTGGCCGAAGGAGCTGGCCAAGCTCCAGGTGTCGGGCACCGATCTGGAGGACCCGGCCGCGCCCGGAGCGCCGCGTCCCGGGGCGGCGCTGCTGTGGCTCAACCCGGATCTGGACATGTCCGCGGGCAAGGCGATGGCCCAGGCGGGGCACGGGGCACAGCTGGCGTGGTGGGAGATGTCGGAGGCGGACCGCAAGGCGTGGCGCGAGGCCGGCTTCCCGCTGGCCGTGCGGACGGCCGACCCGGCGCGCTGGCCGGAGCTGACGACGAGCGGTCTGCCGGTGGTGCGGGACGCCGGATTCACGGAGATCGCGCCCGGTTCGTGCACGGTCGTGTCCGAATTCCCCGTGCTCCTTTCGAACGGCGACTGAACGCGCCCGTCCCGTAGTACGTATCTCCCGATACCGCCAAGTGGGTTGAACGGAAGCCTCCTTACCGGTTCAGTCTGCGGTGACCGAAATTTCGAACGTACGGGAGACACCTTGTCGCTACGCGTCAACGGGACGGCCCTCATCATCGCGGCGCTCGTCGCCACGGTCGGCGCGCTCGCCTTCCCCGTCTGGTCCTATGCCGACCGCTCCGGAACCGGCCAGGCGAATCTGAACGCGTCGAGCGTGGCCACCCAGTGGGGGCCGCTGTCCGCCACGGACCGGGACTTCCTGGTCAAGGTGAGGCTGGCCGGCCTCTGGGAGCTCCCGGCCGGCCAGCAGGCCATCGAACGCGCCCCGAGCCGGGCGATGGTGGAGTGCGGCGACCACCTCGTCGTCGGCCACACGGACCTGGACCGACGGGCCCGGGACGTCGCCGCCAAGCTCGGCGTCGAGCTGCCGAACCAGCCGACCGAGCAGCAGCAGGGATGGCTGCGGGAGCTGACGGCGGCGCGCGGGGAGGAGTACGAGCGCAAGTTCGCGAACCTGCTGCGCAACGCGCACGGCAAGGTGTTCGCGCTGGTCGCCGAGGTCCGGCACACCACGCGCAACACGCTGATCCGGCAGCTGGCGAGCGACGCGAACCAGACGGTGCTCGACCACATCACCATGCTGGAGGCGACCGGGATGGTCGACCACGACGCCCTGGCGAACGAGGCGGCGGGCCGGAAGACCTCGCCGCCCACCGGTCCGCCGGTCGTGCCGTCGCCGGCGGTGCCCTCGCCGGTGGTCCCCTCGGGGACGGACCTGTCGTTCACCTCGCGCCCGGTGCCGGAGTCCGGGATCGTGACGCCGCATTCGGAGCCGTAGGGCCGCCGGAACCTCAAATCAACCTCTGAACGTCCCCCCGACTGGATTCGAACGTCTCCGGCCGGGCCATCAGCTGGGGGACTGAAGGAGGGGGACATGCAGGAACACGGCACGGAGATCGGCACGGCATTCGGCACGACGCCCGGTACGGGGCTCGACTCGGCACTCCGCACGGCGCTCGGGATCGGGATCGGCTGGCGGCCGGAGATCGCGGACGCGGTCGAGGCGCTGCCCGGCATCGACTGGGTGGAGGTCGTCGCGGAGAACGTGTGCGTCGGCCACCTCCCCGACTCGCTGAGGCGGCTGCGGGCGCGCGGGGTCACGGTCGTGCCGCACGGGGTCTCCCTGGGCCTCGGCGGCGCGGACCGGCCGGACGCGGGGCGGCTGGCGGAGCTGGCGGCCAAGGCGGAGGCTCTGGGGGCGCCGCTGGTGACGGAGCACATCGCGTTCGTACGGGCCGGAGGCGCGCTGACGGCGACGCCGCCCCTGGAGGCGGGGCACCTGCTGCCGGTGCCGCGGACCTGGGACGCGCTGGACGTGCTGTGCGAGAACGTCCGGATCGCGCAGGACGCGCTGCCGGTGCCGCTGGCGCTGGAGAACATCGCGGCGCTGATCTCCTGGCCGGGCGAGGAGCTGACGGAGGGCCAGTTCCTTGCGGAGCTGGTGGAGCGTACGGGGGTACGGCTCCTGATCGACGTCGCGAACCTGCACACGAACCACGTCAACCGCGGCGAGTGCCCGTCGAAGGCCCTCGCCGAACTCCCGGTCGAGGCGATCGCGTACGTCCATGTCGCGGGCGGCCTCGAACGCGACGGCGTCTGGCACGACACCCACGCCCACCCGGTCCCCGAGCCGGTCCTCGACATCCTCTCGGACCTGGCGTCGAGGATCTCCCCACCCGGAGTCCTGCTGGAACGGGACGACCACTTCCCGCCCACGGAGGAACTGTCGTCGGAACTGGCGACGATCCGTGAGCGGCTGACCGGGGCGGTCGCCGGGACGGAGGCGGTGCCCGCACGGCCTCGGACGGTGCCCGCCGCGGGTGGCGTGGCTGTGGCCGTCGGCGCGGAGCGCCCGCTGCTCATAGGCGCGGGTGCCCGTGTCTCCGGCGGCCCGATGCCGCAGCCGGCGGACGCGCGCGACGATGCGGTCGCCGAGCCGCTCGGCACCCCGGGAGTCGTGCCGGGTTCAGCCGACACAGCGGCGCTGCATCCCGAGCGGGCTCGTGGGCGGGTTGCCGTGGCGCAGGCCGCGCTGTTGTCCGCGCTCGTCGCGGGGACTCCCGCGCCCGAGGGGTTCGACAGCCGACGGCTCGGCGTGCAGAGTCGCGCCCTCGTCGGGAAGCGGGCCGACGTGATCGCCAAGATCGCGCCCGAGCTGCCCGAGATCCTCGGCGACGGCTACCGCCGCGCGTTCTTCGCGTACGCCAGGACCCGCCCCATGTCCGGCGGCTACCGCCGCGACGCCCTCGCCTTCGTCGAGAACCTGCTCGTCGCCGGCCGCCCCGAGGACCCCGACGCCCGTCGCCGGCTCACCCGGTGGTGGCAGGACCGCACCGACACGCGTCCGCCCGGCCGGGCGACCCGGCTGATCCGCGCCGCCCGCGCCACGCTCGTACGAAAGTGAGGGCCGCATGAACCTCCTCGCCCTGATCGTCTGGGCCGCCGTCCTCGTCGCCCTCGGCATGACGATCGCCCGCCTCCGCGCCGCCCGCGCCGACCACGGCGGCTCCGTCCACGACCTCGCCGAGGCCGCCTTCCTTCTCGGCGGCCCGCCCCGCGTCGTGGACACGACCCTGGCGACCCTGCACGCCGACGGGCTGATCGGGGTCGGCGGTCCCGGCCTCGTCGTCGTGCTCCGCCCCGACCTGCGGGCCCGGGACCATGTCGGCCGTGCCGTGCTGGAGCAGCTCGCGGCCGCCCCCAGCGGCGCCCTGCACGAGCTGCGCCTCGCGGTGATGCGCGGCCCCGCCGTCCAGGAGATCGGCGACGGCCTGGCCGCGCGCGGCCTGATGGTGGCCCCGGAGGCCCGGCGCGCCGGGAAGCGGGCGTGCCTCGCCCTCGGCTTCGGCTCGTTCGCGCTGCTCGTCGTCTCGATCGCCCTGTCCGTGGGCGTCGCGCGCGAACCGTTCGAGGTGCCGTTCTTCTTCAAGGTCGTGCCCGTCCTCTTCGCGGGCATCATCGTCGCCCTGGTCTGCGGCGCGTACAACACCGGTCGGACGACCCAGGCCGGCCGCCGCGCCGCCGCCCAGTACCGGGCCGCCCACGTCTACTTCCCCGACGCCGCGCACCAGGTCGGGCTGCGCGGACTGCGCGCCGTACCCGACACGGAGCTGCGGACCCAGCTGATCGCGGCGGCCCGGATGCCCAGGACGCCCCTGACGAACAGCAGCAGCTCCAACACCGCCACCACGGACGCGTTCACCCTCGCGGCCCTGCACTGGTGCGCGGGCACCCCCGGCAGTCCGGGCGGCTGCGGCGGCGCTCCCGGAGGAACGGGAGGCGGAGTCGACAGCGGTGTCGGCGGCGGGGGCTGTTCCGCGAGCGCCTGCTCGAGCGGAGGCGGTGGCGGCGGTTCCGGCTGCGGCAGCTCCGGCGGTGGCGGATCCAGCTGCGGAAGCTCCAGCAGTGGCGGCAGCTCCTGCTCCAGCAGCAGCGGTTCCAGCTGCGGAAGTTCCAGCGGCTGACCGGGTTGTCGTTCCCGACACTCCTGGAAGGTCCTTTACAAGCCCCGCGCCGCGTGCCGACGATCCCGACGTGAAAGCCCTCGTGCTGTCCGGAGTCGTCGGCTCGCTCGTGCTGACCTCCCTCGCCACCCCGCCCGGCCGGGCCCTCGACGCCCCGCCCTCCGAGGCGCGCGGCACCCTGCTCGCGGCCCGCCGTGCCGCGGCGGAGGGCATCCGTTTCACCACCTGCCCGGCGGAGGAGAAGCTGCCGCCGCACGTCACGTGCGGCACCGTCCGGGTCCCCCTCGACTACGCGGACCCGGACGGGGCCTCGATCCCGCTCACGGTGAGCCGGGTCGAGGCCTCGGGCCCGGCCGCGGACCGCCAGGGCGCGCTCGTCTACAACCCGGGCGGCCCCGGCGCCTCCTCCACGTTCTTCCCGCTGACCGCGGAACTCCCCGCCTGGAAGCGGATCTCCGCCGCGTACGACCTGGTCGGCTACGCCCCGCGCGGAGTCGGCCGGTCGGCTCCGGTGTCCTGCCAGGACCCGGCCGACCGCGCCACGGGCCCCACACCGGCGCCGACGCACCCCTCGGAGGTCTTCAAGCGGGAGCGGATCGCCCGCGCGAAGACGTACGCCCAGGGCTGTGCCACCCGCACCGGCCCGGCCCTGCGCCACTACCACTCGCTCAACAACGCCCGTGATCTGGAGGTGCTGCGCGCGGCGCTCGGCGAGCCGAAGCTGACGTACATGGGCGCCTCGTACGGCACGTACTTCGGCGCGCTGTACGCGACGCTCTTCCCGCACCGGGTGCGCCGGATGGTCTTCGACGCGCCCGTCAACCCGGCGCCGCGCCAGATCTGGTACGTCAACAACCTCGACCAGTCGCCGGCGTTCGAGCGCCGCTGGGCCGACTTCCGTGCCTGGGTCGCCGAGCACGACAAGGTGTACGGCCTCGGCACCACGGCGCAGGAGGTCCGGACGAGTTACGAGAAGGTCCGCGCCGAACTCGCGGCGAGCCCGGCGGGCGGGAAGGTCGGCCAGGGGCAGCTGCATGCGGCGATGCTCGACGTGGGGTACCACGACGGTTTCTGGGCGCTGCGGGCCGCCGCGCTGTCGCGGTATCTGAAGGGTGATCCGCAGCCCTTGATCGAACAGGCCACCCCGGCGCGGGAGCCGTCCCCGGACGCCGGGAACGGAAGGGCGGTCTACACGGCGGTGGAGTGCAACGACGCTCCCTGGCCGGAGGACTTCGCCGTGTGGGACCTGGACAACACCCGGCTCGCGAAGCTCGCCCCGTTCGAGACCTGGGACAACGCGTGGCTGAACCTGCCGTGCGCGTACTGGAAGGCGCCGCGGCGCAAGCCGCTGGACGTGCGGACGGGCCCGGGTGTGCTGCCGCCGGTGCTGATCCTGGCCGCCGAGCGGGACGCGGCCACGCCGTACGAGGGGGCGCTCGAACTGCAGCGCAGGCTGTGGGGGTCCGCCCTGGTGACCGAGCGGGACGCCGGGACGCACGGCATCGGGGGTGGCCCGAACGCCTGCGTCAACGGGCATCTGGAGGCGTATCTCCTGACCGGGGCGGTGCCCGGAAAGACGCCGGTGGGGGGGGGCCCGGGGGGGGGGGCGCCCCGGGCCCCCCCGCGGGGGGGGGGGGGGGGGGGGGGGGGGGGGGGGGGCGCGGGGGGGTCGGGGGGGTGTGTGGGGGAGGGAG
>NZ_JBHWBS010000002.1:177722-190738 GCF_042735655.1 Streptomyces sp. NPDC059567
TGGGGGGGGCGCCCCCCCCCCCGCGAACTGGGTCATTGGGTGGTTAATCCCCGGCGGGGGGGGGCGCCGCTAACCCCGCGGGGGGGGCGCCCCGGGGGCGCCCCCCACCCGGAGCCGGACCCGGTGTCGCTGGAGCGGCGTGCGGAACTCCGTCCGCCGTCTGATCTTCCGGGTCGAGGGGTGACGGCCCGACCGGTCGCCGGGCTGTCACCGAGTTCGTAGGGCCGTCAGGCCAGGCCCGCCACCAGGTCCGCCACGGAGCGACGGCGGCCGGTGTAGAACGGGACCTCCTCGCGGACGTGCATCCGCGCCTCGGAGGCGCGCAGGTGGCGCATGAGGTCGACGATGCGGTGCAGCTCGTCGGCCTCGAAGGCGAGGATCCACTCGTAGTCGCCGAGCGAGAACGAGGCGACCGTGTTGGCGCGGACGTCGGGGAAGCCGCGGGCCATCTTGCCGTGGTCCGCGAGCATCCGGCGGCGGTCCTCGTCCGGCAGCAGGTACCAGTCGTAGGAGCGCACGAAGGGGTAGACGCTCACGTAGTCGCGGGGCGTCTCGTCGGCCAGGAAGGCCGGGATGTGCGACTTGTTGAACTCGGCGGGGCGGTGCAGCGCCATGTTCGACCAGACCGGCTCGAGGGCGCGGCCCAGCTTGGTGCGGCGGAAGAGGTTGTACGCGTCCTGGAGCTCGTCGCTCGTCTCGGCGTGCCACCAGATCATGACGTCCGCGTCGGCGCGCAGACCGGAGAGGTCGTACGTGCCGCGGATGGTGATGTCCTTGGCGGCGAGCTGGTCGAACAGCTCCTGGACCTCGTCGGCGTAGCCGGCGCGGTCCTCGGGCAGGTTGTCGCGCAGCTTGAACACAGACCACAGGGTGTAGCGGATGACCTCGTTGAGGTCCTTCGCCTTCTTACCGGCGTTCGGGATCTTTTCGGGCGCACTCATACGCCTATTCTCGCCCGTCACGGACAGTGCCCTGCACCAGGGTGGGTGGTTTCCGACGTGGCGATGATCTCGTCGGCGATCTCGTCGGCGGCGCGGTGGCCGGAGGCGATGCAGGCGGGGATGCCGACACCCTCGTACACGGCGCCGGCGAGGCGCAGTCCGGGCAGGCGGGCGACGGCCTCACGGATGCGGGCGACGCGGGCGAGGTGGCCGACGGGGTACTGCGGGAGACCGCCGGTCCAGCGGGTGACGGTGGTGGCGACGGGGCGGGCGGTCAGGCCGGTGGCCGCTCCGAGGTCCTTGAGCGATGCCTCGACGAGGTCGGCGTCGTCGCGGAGGATCTGCTCCTCCTCGCCGTAGCGGCCGACGGAGGTGCGGAGCACGAAGAGGTCGGGGGCGGAGTCGGAGACCCACTGCCACTTCTGGCTGGAGAAGGTGGACGCCTTGATGGTGTGCCCGTCGACGGGCGGCACGAGGAACCCGGACCCGGGCAGCCCCTGGACGTCGGAGCGGCGGAAGGCGAGGGTGACGAGCGCCATGGAGGCGTACTCGACGGCTCCGAGCTCGTCGGCGGCCCGGGGCGCCTCGTGGCCGAGCAGCTCGGCGGTGGCCCAGGCGGGGGTGGCGAGGACGACCGCGTCGGCGACGACGGTCCGCCCCCCGACGACGACGCGCCACCGCGTGGCGGGCGCGGGTCCGCCGATGGCGTCCGGGGATTCCGGCGCCGCCGGAATCCGGCGGAGTTCGGTCACGGGGGCATGCGTGAGGATCTCGCCGCCCGCGGCGCGGATCGCCGCCGCGACCGCGTCGGGCAGGGTGCCGATGCCGCCCTCGATGCCCATGAACGCGGAGCCGCCGAGGCCGGTGGCCGCGCCCGCCGCGTCCGACGGGGTCGCGGCGCCCGCCCGCTGGACGGCGTGGACGGCGTCGGTGAGCGTGGCGTGGGTGCGGGCGGCGGCGAAGAGGGCGGGGACGGCGGCCCGCATCGAGATCCGGTAGGCGTCGCCGGCGTACACGCCGCCGAGCAGCGGCTCGACCAGGCGGTCGACTACCTCGTGGCCCATCCGGTCGGCGACGTACGCGCCGATGGCGATGTCCTCGCCGATCTCGGCCGGGGGCAGTTCGCGGTCCCGCTCGACCCGGCGCAGCCCCTCCTCGGAGAGGAGGTCGGCGAGGGCGGCGGCGTCGCCGGGGACGCCCATGACGTGCCCCTTGGGCATCGGGCGCAGTGTCCCGCGGGTCCACACGGACGCGGTGGTCGTGGCGGGCGGCCGGAGCCGGTCTCCGAGGCCGACGGCGCGGGCGAGCGCCACCGCCTCGGGACGGCGGGCGAGCAGCGACTCGGCACCGAGGTCGACGGGGGCGCCGGCGATCTCCCCGGCGAGCAGCTTGCCGCCGACCCGGTCGCCGCCTTCGAGCAGCGTCACCCGTGCTCCGGCGGACAGCAGCCGGTGGGCGGCGGCGAGGCCGGCGATGCCGCCTCCGACTACGACAACGTGCGCGTTCATGGCTCCACTCTCTCAAAACCCGTTCCGAGGCCGGAACGTGACCGCTTCGCTACCGCCCGGGGGCAACCCGCGCCCCCTCCCCGTACGTCGAACCGGCAACACTCACCACCACCCCAGGGGGGATCCCATGCACGGAGTGCGAGGGCCACGAAGAGCACGAGGTGTGCGCGGTGCGGCCGTGGCGTTGGCCGCGGTCTCGCTGGCGCTGACCGGGTGCGCCGGGGGCGCTTCCGACAGGTCCGCCGACACCAAGGGACAGAGCGCGGCGCAGCCCGCCGAGGGCGCGGGCGCGGCCGACCGGGGCTACGAGGCGGACAAGGGGGCGGCCGCGGACACGCGGAAGCCCGCCGCCCCCGCGCTCCGGCAGCAGCACATCATCCGTACCGCCGAGCTGAGTGTGGAGGTCGAGGACGCGTCCAAGGCGCTGGCCACCGCCCGCCGGGTCACCGAGGGCGCGGGCGGCCAGGTCGCGAACGAGTCGACCGAGCGGATCGACGACACGCACCTGACCTCGCGGATCGTGCTGCGCGTGCCGCAGGGCTCGTACGAGTCGGTGCTCGAGGAGCTCGCGGGCACGGGCCGGCTGCTGTCCCGGAAGGCGGACGCGAAGGACGTCACCGAGCAGGTGGTGGACGTCGAGAGCCGGATAGCCACCCAGCGGGCGAGCGTCGACCGGGTGCGCGCGCTGATGAACCGGGCGGAGAAGCTGAGCGATGTGGTCACCCTGGAGGGCGAGCTGAGCCGTCGTCAGGCGGATCTGGAGTCGCTGCTGGCTCAGCAGGCCTCGCTGAAGGACCGTACGACGCTGGCGACGATCACCCTCGAACTGTCCGAGAAGGAGGGGCCGGGAGCGTCGGAGTCGGGGGACCGGCCTGGCTTCCTGGAGGCGCTCTCCGGGGGCTGGAACGCACTGGTGACGGCGCTGGCCTGGGTCGTAATCGTGCTGGCGGCGGTCGCGCCGTGGCTGGCCGTGGCCCTCGCCCTGTACCTGCTGTGGCGGATACTCGTCCGGCCGCGGCGTGCGCGTCGCGCGGCCGCGGGGCCGACGGGCCCCGCGGAGACGGCGGCGGCGAAGGGACCTGACACATCCACGGACTGAACCACCGGTCCGACGTAGCGTGTTCGTATGAGCGAACGACTGGTGGTCATCGGCGGCGATGCGGCGGGTATGTCCGCCGCATCGCAGGCACGCAGGCTCAAGGCGCCCGGGGAGCTGGAGATCGTCGCCTTCGAGCGCGGTCACTTCACCTCGTACTCGGCCTGCGGCATCCCGTACTGGGTCGGCGGCGACGTCGAGGAGCGCGACGAGCTGATCGCGCGCACCCCCGAGGAGCATCGGGCGCGCGACATCGATCTGCGGATGCGGACCGAGGTGACCGAGCTCGACGTGCCGGGGCAGCGTGTGCGCACGCGGGACCTGGAGTCCGGTACGGAGGCGTGGACGGGCTTCGACAAGCTGGTGGTGGCGACCGGCGCACGGCCGCTGCGGCCGCGGCTGCCGGGGATCGACGCCCCGGGGGTGCACGGGGTGCAGACGCTCGACGACGGGCAGGCGCTGCTCGACTCGCTGGAGCGTACGGAGGGCCGGCGTGCGGTGGTCGTGGGCGCCGGGTACATCGG
Organism: Streptomyces sp. NPDC059567; assembly: GCF_042735655.1. Classification (NCBI taxonomy): domain Bacteria; kingdom Bacillati; phylum Actinomycetota; class Actinomycetes; order Kitasatosporales; family Streptomycetaceae; genus Streptomyces; species Streptomyces sp. NPDC059567. The sequence continues at coordinate 181,792 of NZ_JBHWBS010000002.1, forward strand.
CGTGGAGATGGCCGAGGCGTTGCTGAACCGGGGCTACGAGGTGACGGTGCTCAACCGGGGCGAGCAGCCGATGGCGACGCTCGACCCGGACATGGGGCGGCTGGTCCACCGGGTGATGGACGGTCTCGGCATCAGGACGGTCGGCTCCTCGGCGGTCACGAAGATCCTCACGGACGAGGACCGCCGCGTCCGGGCGGTGGCGACGGACGACGCCGAGTATCCGGCGGACGTGGTGGTCCTCGGGATGGGCGTGGTCCCGGAGACGACCCTGGCGGGGGCGGCCGGGCTGCCGCTCGGGACGTACGGCGGTCTGCTCACCGATCTCGCGATGCGGGTACGGGGGCACGAGAACATCTGGGCGGGCGGTGACTGCGTCGAGGTGCTCGACCTGGTCTCGGGCCGCGAGCGGCACATCGCGCTGGGCACGCATGCCAACAAGCACGGGCAGGTGATCGGCTCGAACGTGGGCGGCGGCTACGCCACGTTCCCGGGTGTGGTCGGCACGGCGGTGTCGAAGGTGTGCGACCTGGAGATCGCGCGCACCGGCCTGCGGGAGAAGGACGCCCGCGAGGTCGGACTGCGGTACGTGACGGTGACGATCGAGTCGACCAGCCGGGCGGGCTACTACCCGGGCGCGGCGCCGATGACGGTGAAGATGCTCGCGGAGCGTCGTACGGGCCGGCTGCTCGGGGTGCAGATCGTGGGCCGTGAGGGCGCGGCGAAGCGGGTGGACATCGCGGCGGTGGCGTTGACGGCCGGGATGACGGTGGAGCAGATGACGGCCCTGGACCTGGGGTACGCGCCGCCGTTCTCGCCGGTGTGGGATCCGGTGCTGATCGCGGCGCGCAAGGCGATGGCGGCGGTGCGCTCGGCGGGCTGAGCCGAGTGACGACGCGAGCGCCGTCGCTCCCCGGCGGGGAACGACGGCGCTGTCACCCGAAGGCGTCGGCTCAGACGGCCGTCCTGGTGTGCACGTACTCCACCAGGCGCGTCAGGGCGTCCGGGTCCATCGCCGGCATGACGCCGTGGCCCAGGTTGAAGACATGGCCCTCCAGCCCCTTGGCGGCGGCGAGGACCTCGTCCGCCTTCGCCTCGACGACCTCGGTCGAGGCGAAGAGCACGGCCGGGTCCAGGTTGCCCTGGAGCGCCTTGCCGGGGCCGACGCGGCGGGCGGCCTCGTCCATGGGGACGCGCCAGTCGACGCCGACGACGTCCGCGCCCGCCTCTCCCATGAGTCCGAGCAGCTCACCCGTACCGACGCCGAAGTGGATCCGCGGGACGCCGTACGAGGCGACCGCGTCGAAGACCTTGACGGAGGCGGGCATCACCGAGCGGCGGTAGTCGGCGGGGGCCAGGGCTCCGACCCAGGAGTCGAAGAGCTGCACGGCGGAGGCGCCGGCCTCGATCTGGACCTTGAGGAAGGCCGAGGTGATCTCGGCGAGGCGGTCGAGCAGATCGGCCCACAGCTGCGGGTCGCCGTACATCAGCGCCTTGGTGTGCTCGTGGCTGCGGGACGGACCGCCCTCCACGAGGTAGCTCGCGAGGGTGAAAGGCGCGCCGGCGAATCCGATGAGGGGCGTGGAGCCCAGCTCGCCGGTGAGCATCCCGATGGCCTCGGTGACGTAGTGGACGTCCTCGGGGGTCAGGTCGCGCAGCCGGTCCAGGTCGGCGCGGGTGCGGATCGGGTCGGCGACGACCGGGCCGACGCCCGGCTTGATGTCGAGGTCGATGCCGATGGCCTTGAGCGGGACGACGATGTCGCTGAAGTAGATCGCCGCGTCCACCTTGTGGCGGCGCACGGGCTGCAGCGTGATCTCGGTGACCAGCTCGGGCCGCATGCAGGACTCGAGCATCGGGATGCCCTCGCGGACCTTCAGGTACTCGGGCAGCGAGCGGCCCGCCTGCCGCATGAACCAGACAGGCGTGTGCGGCACGGCCTCGCGCCGGCACGCCTTGAGGAAGGCGGAGTCGTACGTCTGCGGCTGGTGCTTCGTCTGCTGGCCCACGGGGCTGTCATTGGCACTCACGCCCAGAATCTTCGCATGTGGCGGGAAGCCGCTCGTCCGGGCCGGGTGTCCCTCCCTGCGCGAGGCCCCCATTCCGCCTACTCTTCCCCGCATGGCTGCGGCTCAGGGACATTCTTCCGATCATTCCGACGGCGACGAACAGGCGGGCGACACGGCGGGCACAACGGAGACGAACCCGGCGCCGCCCGCTTTCCGGCGGGCGGTCGAGGCACTGCGTTCGGCCCGGCTGCGGCCGGAGGTCGAGCTCGATCCGACCCGGCCGCCGCAGCGGCTCGCTCCGTACTCGTACGCACTGGAGGCGGCGGTCGTGGACGGCGAGGAGGATCTGGCCGACGGCCGGCTCGTCCTGCTGCACGATCCGGACGGGCACGACGCCTGGAAGGGCACCTTCCGGCTGGTGACGCTGGTACGGGCGGAGCTGGAGCCGGAGATGGCGTCGGACCCGCTGCTGCCGGAGGTCTGCTGGTCCTGGCTGACCGGCGCGCTGGAGGCGCGCGGTCTGCCGTACGGAGAGGCGAGCGGTACGGTCACCCAGGCGGGCTCGCACTACTTCGGCGGGCTCGCCGAGCGCCGTCCCGCGACCCAGATCGAGATCCGGGCCTCGTGGACGCCGCAGGAGGGCCTGGGAGGCGTGCCGGACACCGCGGCACACCTGACGGCCTGGTGCGATCTGCTCTGTCAGATCGCGGGTCTGCCGCCGACCGCGCCCGATCCGGGGGCGGGGACGACCTCGGGTGCGGGGGTCGTCTCGCTGCCCCAGCGCAGGGGTCCGCAGCAGCCGTAGCGAGGCCTGCGAGATCGCCCGGACGGAGGCTCACTCGTAGGATGATCGATCACGCGTCCGAATTGCCCGAATTGTTACTCACCAAATCGTGATCTTTCCCTAAAGGCGGGCGCCCGAGCTGCCGAAGGAGTCATTGACCCCTTCACCGCACGGGTTCGCCCCCGGCTTCTTCCCCGAGCCGGCTCCGTCCCGCATCTCCCCAGGAGGCCGTGTGTCCGTTCTCCTCGAGCAGCCCGCAAGCCTGGTCGCCTACCGCCCGAACAAGCCGACCGCCATGGTCGTCGTGGCCGACCCGCGCGTCCGCTCCACCGTCACCCGCCACCTGTGGGCCCTCGGAGTACGTGACGTCATCGAGGCGTCGTCCATCGCTGAGGCCCGTCCCCGCGTCGGCAACCCCCGCGACATCTGCGTGGCCGACGTCCACCTCCCCGACGGCAGCGGCCTCACTCTGCTGTCCGAGACCCGCGCCGCGGGCTGGCCCAACGGCCTCGCCCTCTCCGCGGCCGACGACATCGGCGCCGTGCGCAACGCACTGGCCGGTGGCGTCAAGGGCTATGTCGTCACCGGTACGCGTACGAACATCGGGCACCCCACCCGCCCCGGCGCCGCCCCCATCGGCTCCGCGGCCGCCCGCCTCGGCCACCGCCGCCCCCCGGGTGCCCCGAGCCACCCGGGCGGCTACCGCGAGCTCTCCGGCCGTGAGGTCGAGGTGCTCCGGCTGGTCGCCGAGGGTCAGTCGAACAAGGCCATCGGCGTCTCGATGGGCCTGTCCGCGCTGACCGTGAAGAGCCACCTCGCCCGGATCGCACGCAAGCTCGGCACGGGTGACCGGGCCGGCATGGTCGCGGTGGCGCTGCGCACCGGGATCATCCACTGACCCTGGCAGGCCGTCCCGGACCGGAATCGGACCGGAACCGGGCCCCGGACGAGCCGCGTCACCGGGCCCACAGCGATCCCTGAACGGTTGACGAAAGATCGGCGCCTGTCGACGGAACGTTCGGTTGACCCGGGCCGACCACAGGACCAAGACCAAGTCCAAGGGCAGGCCCCACCAAACCCCGCGCAAGACCCCCACCAAGCGCACCCCCCACGCGCGGCTCCACGGGCCCCACCCTTCCCCTTCCCCGTTTTACTAATTCGGGGCCCCTGGCGCGGCATGTTACCGACCACTGGCGCTTGCCGTTCACAGATACCCTTGACACGTGACCGACGCCCAAGAGACCGCAGCAGACACAGCACTGCGAACCACCGGGGGCGCTCCCCCGGACGACGACGTCCCTGCGAACGGGCTGCCGATCCCCTTGCTGGAGCCCCGCGAGGGCATTCCGCCCGTCGTCGAGACCGACGACGCGCTCGCCGAAGTGATCGCCGCCTTCGCCGCCGGCCGCGGCCCCGTCGCCGTGGACGCCGAGCGCGCCTCCGGCTACCGCTACGGGCAGCGCGCCTATCTCGTCCAGCTCCGCCGCGAGGGCGCGGGCACCGCGCTCGTCGACCCGGTGGGCTGCCCCGATCTGTCGGGCCTCGGCGAGGCGCTCGCCGGGACCGAGTGGATCCTGCACGCCGCGACCCAGGACCTGCCGTGCCTGCGGGACATAGGCATGGTGCCGACCCGGCTGTTCGACACCGAGCTGGCCGGCCGGCTCGCGGGCTTCCCGCGGGTCGGGCTCGGGGCGATGGTCGAGTCCGTTCTCGGCTACGCCCTGGAGAAGGGGCACTCCGCGGTGGACTGGTCCACCCGCCCGCTGCCCGAGCCCTGGCTCCGGTACGCCGCGCTGGACGTCGAGCTGCTCGTCGACCTGCGTGACGCACTGGAGAAGGAGCTCGACCGGCAGGGCAAGCTGGAGTGGGCCCACCAGGAGTTCGACGCGATCGCCTCGGCCCCGCCCGCGCCGCCGCGCCAGGACCCGTGGCGCCGGACCTCCGGAATGCACAAGGTACGGCGCCGTCGCCAGATGGCGGTCGTACGGGAGCTGTGGACGGCCCGGGACCGCCTCGCGCAGCGGCGGGACGTCTCGCCGGGCAAGGTGCTCAGCGACACCGCGATCGTGGAGGCGGCGCTCGCCGTCCCCCTGAACGTGGCCGCGCTGACCGCGCTGCCGGGCTTCGGGCACCGCATGGGCCGACGCCAGCTGGAGCAGTGGCAGACGGCCGTGGACCGCGCGAAGGCCCTCCCGGACAACGAGCTCCCCCAGCCCGGCCAGCCGGTCGCGGGTCCCCCGCCGCCGCGCGCCTGGGCGGACAAGGACCCGGCCGCGGCCGCCCGCCTGTCGGCTGCCCGCGCCGCGGTCTCGGCCCTCGCGGAGGAGCTGAACCTCCCGCAGGAGAACCTGATCACCCCGGACACGGTCCGCCGCGTCTGCTGGGAGCCCCCGTCCCCGGGCACGCCCGACACGGTCGCGTCCGCCCTCATGGGCTACGGCGCCCGCCCGTGGCAGGTCGAACTGGTGACCCCGCTCCTGGTCACGGCCCTGACGGCGACGGCGTAACCGCCTTTCCCGTGTTCTCCGCGAAGCCCCCGGCACCCCGCCGGGGGCTTCGGCGTACCCTCCCCGCAGTGTGACCTTCGCCGCTCCGGCCCCCGGGGCTGGGCAGCCCGGTTACCCGCAAGTAGCATGGGGGGAGCAAGCGCGCGCTTAGCCGCGTGCCGCAGCAGTGCCATCCCGCACCCTGGAGGAGAGCCATCGTGCCTCGTACCGTCAGGGACGTCGTCTTCGTCGACGGCGTCCGCACCCCGTTCGGCAAGGCGGGCCCGAAGGGCATCTACCACGAGACCCGCGCCGACGATCTCGTCGTGAAGGCCATCCGGGAGCTGCTGCGCCGCAACCCCGGCCTCGACCCCGCGAAGATCGACGAGGTCGCCATCGCCGCGACCACGCAGATCGGTGACCAGGGTCTGACCCTCGGCCGCACCGCCGGCATCCTCGCCGGTCTGCCGCAGTCCGTCCCGGGCTACTCCATCGACCGCATGTGCGCCGGCGCGCTGACCGCCGTCACCTCGGTCGCCGGCTCCATCGCGTTCGGCGCCTACGACGCCGTCATCGCCGGTGGCGTCGAGCACATGGGCCGCCACCCCATGGGCGAGGGCGTCGACCCGAACCCGCGGTTCGTGAGCGAGAAGCTGGTCGACGAGTCCGCCCTGTTCATGGGCATGACCGCCGAGAACCTGCACGACCGCTACCCGAGCATCACCAAGCAGCGCGCCGACGAGTACGCCGTGCGCTCGCAGGAGAAGGCCGCCAAGGCGTACGCCGACGGCAAGATCCAGCAGGACCTGGTGCCGATCTCGGTCCGCCGCACCAACGCCGAGGCCGGCGAGACCGGCTGGGGCCTGGTCACCGCCGACGAGCCGATGCGCCCGGGCACCACCCTGGAGTCGCTGGCGAACCTGAAGACGCCGTTCCGCGTCCACGGCAACGTCACCGCCGGTAACGCGGCCGGTCTCAACGACGGCGCCACCGCCTCGATCATCGCCTCCGAGGACTTCGCCCGCGAGAACAACCTCCCGGTGAAGATGCGCCTCGTCTCGTACGCCTTCGCCGGCGTCGAGCCCGAGGTCATGGGCTACGGCCCGATCCCGGCGACCGAGAAGGCGCTGGCCCAGGCCGGTCTCTCGATCGAGGACATCGACCTCTTCGAGATCAACGAGGCCTTCGCGGTCCAGGTCCTGGCATTCCTGGAGCACTACGGCATCGCCGACGACGACGCCCGCGTCAACCAGTACGGCGGCGCCATCGCCTACGGTCACCCGCTCGCCTCCTCCGGCGTCCGTCTCATGACGCAGCTGGCCCGCCAGTTCGAGGAGAACCCGCAGGTCCGTTACGGCCTCAACACGATGTGCGTCGGCTTCGGCATGGGCGCGACCGTCATCTGGGAGAACCCCCACTGGGAGGGCAAGTGAGCACCACCGCCGAGCTTCTGAAGGGTGCGGCCGAGCTGTTCCCGGACGAGGTCGTCACCAGCGCCCACGTACGGCACTTCGAACTGCCCGCGGGTGCGGGCCGGTTCGCGCTGATCACGCTGGACAACGGCTTCGACCACACCAAGCCGACCACCTTCGGTCCGCAGTCCCTTGCGAACCTCAACACGGCGATCGACCAGGTCGAGGCCGAGGCCGCCAACGGTGAGATCGTCGGCGTCGGTGTCACCGGCAAGCCGTTCATCTTCGCCGTGGGCGCCGACCTCAAGGGCGTCGAGCTGCTCAAGCAGCACTCCGACGCGCTCGCCATCGGCAAGGGCGGCCACGACGTCTTCAAGCGTCTGTCCGCGCTGGCCGTGCCGACCTTCGCGTACTACAACGGCGCGGCGATGGGCGGCGGTGTCGAGGTCGGTCTGCACTGCACCTACCGCACCGTCTCCAAGGCCCTGCCGGCCTTCTCGCTGCCCGAGGTCTTCCTCGGTCTGGTGCCCGGCTGGGGCGGCTGCACGATCCTGCCGAACCTGATCGGCGCGGAGAAGGCCGTCACGGTCATCATCGAGAACTCGCTGAACCAGAACCGTCAGCTCAAGGGCAAGCAGGTCTTCGAGCTCGGCATCGCCGACGCGATCTTCGAGGGCGCGGACTTCCTGGAGCAGTCGCTGATCTGGACCGCCTCGGTCCTCAACGGCTCGGTCACGGTGGAGCGTCCGGAGATCGACCGCGGTGAGGGCTGGGACCAGGCCGTCGCCAAGGGCCGGTTCATCGCCGACTCCAAGGTGCACGGCGCGGCCCCGGCCGCGTACCGCGCCCTGGACATCATCGAGGCGTCCAAGGACGGCGACCTGCAGAAGGGCTTCGACGCCGAGGACCAGGCCCTCGCTGACCTGATCATGGGCGGCGAGCTCCGCTCCGGCATCTACGCCTTCAACCTGGTGCAGAAGCGCGGCAAGCGCCCCGCCGGTGCCCCGGACAAGTCGCTGGCCCGCCCGGTCACCAAGGTCGGTGTCGTCGGCGCCGGTCTGATGGCCTCCCAGCTCGCGCTGCTCTTCCTGCGCCGCCTGGAGGTGCCGGTCGTCCTGACCGACATCGACCAGGAGCGCGTCGACAAGGGTGTGGGCTACGTCCACGCCGAGATCGAGAAGCTGCTCGGCAAGGGCCGGATCAACCAGGACAAGGCCAACCGTCTCAAGGGCCTGGTCTCCGGCGTCCTGGACAAGGCCGCCGGCTTCGCGGACGCGGACTTCATCATCGAGGCCGTGTTCGAGGAGATGTCCGTCAAGCAGAAGGTGTTCGCGGAGGTCGAGGCGGTCGCCCCGGCGCACGCGATCCTCGCCACCAACACCTCCTCCCTGTCGGTGTCGGAGATGGCCTCCAAGCTCCAGCACCCGGAGCGCGTGGTCGGCTTCCACTTCTTCAACCCGGTCGCGATCCTCCCGCTCCTGGAGATCGTGCGCGGCGAGCAGACGGACGACGCCTCCCTCGCCACCGCGTTCGGTGTCGCGAAGAAGCTGAAGAAGACCGCGGTCCTCACCAAGGACGCCCCGGCGTTCGTCGTGAACCGCATCCTGACCCGCTTCATGGGCGAGATCCAGAACGTCATCGACGAGGGTACCTCGGTCGAGACGGCGGAGAAGGCCATCGAGCCGCTCGGTCTGCCGATGTCCCCGCTGGTCCTCCTGGAGCTCGTCGGCCCGGCCATCGGTCTGCACGTCTCCGAGACCCTGAACCGCGCCTTCCCGGAGCGCTTCACGGTCTCCCCGAACCTGGCGGCCGTCGTCAAGGCCGGCAAGCGCGGCTTCTACGTCTACTCCGCCGAGAACGACTTCAAGCCGGAGCTGGACCCCGAGGTCGCCGCCCTCCTGGTGCAGGGCGATGTCGTCCTGACGGAGGAGCAGGTCCGCGACCGCGTCCTGGACGCGGTGGCGCAGGAGATCGGCCTGATGCTGGAGGAGGGTGTCGTCGCCGAGGCGCAGGACATCGACCTCTGCCTGATCACGGGCGCGGGCTGGCCCTTCCACCTGGGCGGCATCACGCCGTACCTGGACCGTGAGGGCGTCTCCCAGCGGGTGAACGGCAAGCCGTTCCTCGCGCAGGGCGTGGCGAGCGTCCCCGCGTAACGACGACGCGACAAGCGACTGCCGGGGGTGGTGGGGGGCCGGGTGGGGGCCCACCCCGGCGGGGGGGGGAGCGAGGGGAGAGAGACAAACAAAAACACCCCCC
>NZ_JBHWBS010000002.1:190748-209006 GCF_042735655.1 Streptomyces sp. NPDC059567
GCGGGGGGGGGGGGGCCGCCCCCCCCCACAACGCCCACCCCCGACGGCGTGGGGGGGGGGGGCCCCCCGGGGCACCCCCCCCCCGGCAGTCGTCGTTCACACGGCGTCAACCGGGCGAACTCGTACGCCAGTCCGACCGTTTGCCTATACTGCACGGCCTACGGAGCAGAGGACTGAGGCAGGATGACCCAGGACATGACCACGCCGGAATCCGGCAGCGATTCCGACCGCTCCGCCCCGCCCTCCCGCAGGGCGCCGAAGCGCAAGCGCCGGACCGGGCGGATCGTCCTGCTGACGCTGCTCGTCCTCCTCCTCGCCGCCGGCGGCACCGCGTACTGGATGTACGCGAGCATCGACGGCAACATCAAGGCCGTGGACCTCCACAAGGAGCTCGGGGACGACCGTCCGCGGAAGCCGGTGGCCGGCGTCCGGAACCTGCTCGTGCTCGGTTCGGACTCGCGGGCCGGGGCCAACGCGGCGCTCGACGGGGGCAAGGTGTCCGGCGCCCGGTCGGACACCGCGCTGGTGGTCCACATACCCGAGGGCCGGACGAAGGCCGTCGCGATCAGCATTCCCCGCGACACCCTGGTGACCCGGCCCGAGTGCCCGCGGAAGGGCGGCGGCACCGCGCCCTCCGCCGAGCGCGTCATGTTCAACTCGGTCTACGCCCAGCACGGTCCGGCCTGTGTGGTGAAGACGGTCGAGAAGATGTCCGGGGTGCGGCTCGACCACTATCTGGAGATCGACTTCGCCGGGTTCAAGGACCTCGTCGACGCCATCGGCGGCGTCACCGTCGACCTCGACGAGCCCATCAGGAACGGCGCGGCCGGACTCGACCTCGCCGCCGGTCCGCAGAAGCTGGACGGCACCCAGTCCCTCGCCTTCGTACGGACCCGGTACGGCGTCGGCGACGGCAGCGACCTCGGCCGCATCGGGAACCAGCAGAGGTTCCTGATGGCGCTGCTCACCGAGATCAAGAAGCAGGACCTGCTGAGCAGCCCCGCCAAGACCTACAAGATCGCCGACTCCGCGACCAAGGCGCTCACCACCGACTCCGAGCTGGACTCGCTGACGGCCCTGAGCGATTTCGCGCGGTCGATGAACGGCGTGAACCCGAGCACCATGGAGACGATCATGCTGCCGGTGGCGTACGACAAGAAGGACCCGAACCGCGTGGTGGCCCACGAGCCCAACGCGTCGCGGCTGTGGAAGGCGATCCGGGAGGACTCCCCGATCCCCGAGTCGGCGAAGAAGTCCCGCGCGACCGGCGGCTGACATCCTGTCCGTATGGACCGGGAACTGCCTCTGCTGATCGTCGACGGCGCCAACGTGGTGGGATCAAGGCCCGACGGCTGGTGGCGGGACCGGCGTGCGGCCGCCGAGCGGCTGCGGGACCGGCTCGCGGCCGGGGGCGGGCCGGAGGGCGGCCCCTTCGAGATCGTGCTGGTCGTCGAGGGCCGGGCGCGTGGCGTGGAGTCCGTGCCCGGAGTAAGGGTCGAGGAGGCGCCGGGCAGCGGCGACGACCTCATCGTGGAGCTGGCCGGGAACGCGAACGGCCGGCCGTGCCTGGTGGTCACGGCCGACCGTGAACTGCGTCGGCGGGTGGGCGAGCACGGGGCCCGTTGCGTGGGCCCCCGCGCGCTTCCGGAGGTCTAGTACAGCGCGTCCTGGCCCGCCTTGCCCAGGCGGCTGTGGGAGCGGCCGTACAGGAAGTAGACGACGACGCCGATGACCATCCAGACCGCGAAGCGGAACCAGGTCTCGCCCGGCAGGTTGAGCATCAGCCAGACCGAAGCGGCGATGGACAGGATGGGGAGCACCGGCACCCACGGCGTGCGGAAGGACCTGTGCAGGTCGGGGCGGGTGCGGCGCAGCACCATCACGCCGAAGGCGACGACGACGAAGGCGAACAGCGTGCCGATGTTCACCAGGGTCGCCAGCTCGTTGATGCTGGTGAAGCCGGCCACGATCGCGATGATCACGCCGAGCAGGATGGTCGGCCGGTACGGCGTCCTGAAGCGCGGGTGCGTGATGGAGAAGAAGCGCGGAAGCAGTCCGTCACGGCTCATCGCGAAGAACACCCGGGTCTGGCCGAGCAGCAGGATGAGGCAGACCGTGGTGAGGCCGACGGCGGCGCCGAAGCTGATCACGCCGGCGTAGAAGGGGTGTCCGACGGCCTTGAAGGCGTCGGCGAGCGGTGCGCTCACCGACAGCTCGCTGTAGTGCTGCATACCCGTCACGACCAGCGCCACGGCGACGTAGAGCACGGTGCAGATGAACAGCGAGCCCAGGATGCCGCGGGGCATGTCGCGCTGCGGAAGCTTGGTCTCCTCGGCGGCGGTGGCGACCACGTCGAAGCCGATGAAGGCGAAGAAGACGACGGAGGCTGCGGTGAAGATGCCCATGACGCCGAAGTTGGTGGGCTCGTACCCGAAGATCGTCTGGACGAGCGGGGCGTCCCAGGCGGAGCCGCCGCCGGGCGGGGTGACCGCGGGGGGAATGAACGGGTCGTAGTTGTCGCCCACGATGAAGAAGAGACCCGCGATGATCACGATCATGACGACCGTGACCTTGATGGCCACGACGATCGCGGTGATGCGGGCGGACAGCTTCATGCCGAGGACGAGGACCACGGTCAGCACCAGGACCAGCAGGAAGGCCAGGATGTCGAAGGTGCCGTTGGGCACGTCGGGCCCTTGTAGCGAGGCCGGTAGATGCCAGTCCACGTTGTCCATCAGGGAGCGTACGTAGCCGGACCAGCCCACCGCGACGACGGCCGTGCCGAGCGCGAACTCCAGGACGAGGTCCCAGCCGATGATCCAGGCCGGGAGTTCGCCGATGGAGGCGTACGCGAAGGTGTAGGCCGAACCGGCGACGGGGACCGTCGAGGCGAACTCGGCGTAGCACAGCGCCGCGAGCGCGCAGACGATGCCGGCGGCGACGAAGGCCAGCGCGGTGGCCGGTCCCGCGTTCTCCTTGGCCACCTTGCCGGTGAGCACGAAGATGCCGGTGCCGATGATGACGCCGACGCCGAAGACCATCAGGTCCCAGGCGGAGAGCGATTTCTTGAGCGCGTGCTCGGGTTCCTCGGTGTCCCGGATCGACTGCTCGACCGTCTTCGTCCGGAACATTCCGGACGACCTGCTTGGCTGCTGGTCCGTACTCACCGTCGTACCTCCGTGCCGTCAGTTCCAGCACCCATGATCGAGACCCCGAAGGGGTGGCGCCTGTCGAGGGAACGGAGTTCACACGAATGGGCCGGTCGACCACCCCGTGGGGTGGGCCGACCGGCCCAATGGTGACGCGCGGTGACGGTGGTCAGTCGCGGGCGGGCTCCACGGCCTGACGGCTCTCGTCGAACCTGCCGTCGAGGCGCGACACCAGGCCGGTGACCTGGCGGGCGATGTCGGGCGCGGTCAGACCGATCTCGGCCATCACCTCGGCGCGCGAGGCGTGGTCGAGGAAGCGCGGCGGGATGCCGAAGTCGCGCAGCGGTACGTCGACTCCGGCGTCGCGCAGGGCCTGGGCGACGGCCGAGCCGACACCGCCGACCCGGCTGTTGTCCTCCACGGTGACGACGACCCGGTGCTGCTCGGCGAGCGGGGCGAGCGCCTCGTCGACCGGCTTGACCCAGCGGGGGTCGACGACGGTGGTGGAGATGCCCTGCTTGTCGAGGAGGTCGGCGATCTCCAGGCACATCGGCGCGAGCGCGCCGACGGAGACCAGGAGGACGTCGGGCGTGTCCGTGCCCGGCTCGCGGAGCACGTCCATGCCGCCGATGCGGCGCAGGGCCGGTACGGCGGGGCCGACGGCGCCCTTGGAGAAGCGGACGACGGTCGGCGCGTCGGTGACCTCGACGGCCTCGCGCAGCTGGGCGCGGACCTGGTCGGCGTCGCGCGGGGCGGCGAGCCTCAGGCCGGGGACGACCTGGAGGATCGACATGTCCCACATGCCGTTGTGGGAGGCGCCGTCCGTGCCGGTGACGCCGGCCCGGTCCAGGACGAAGGTGACACCGCACTTGTGCAGGGCCACGTCCATCAGGACCTGGTCGAAGGCGCGGTTGAGGAAGGTCGCGTAGACCGCGAAGACGGGGTGGAGTCCGCCGGTGGCGAGGCCGGCGGCGGAGACCGCGGCGTGCTGCTCGGCGATACCGACGTCGTACACCCGCTCGGGGAATTCCTTGGCGAACTTGTCCAGGCCGACGGGCTGGAGCATGGCCGCGGTGATCGCGACGATGTCCTCGCGCTCCTTGCCGAGCTCGACCATCTCCTGGGCGAAGACGCCGGTCCAGTCGGCTCCGGAGGAGGAGATCGGCAGGCCGGTGTCGGGGTGGATCTTCCCGACTGCGTGGAAGCGGTCGGCCTCGTCCTGGAGGGCGGGCTGGTAGCCGCGGCCCTTCTCGGTGAGGCAGTGGACGATCACCGGGCCGCCGAAGCGCTTGGCGCGCGTCAGGGCGGACTCCAGGGCCTCGATGTCGTGGCCGTCGATGGGACCGACGTACTTCAGGCCGAGGTCCTCGAACATGCCCTGCGGGGCGATGAAGTCCTTCAGGCCCTTCTTGGCGCCGTGCAGGGTCTCGTAGAGCGGCTTCCCGACGACGGGGGTGCGCTCCAGGATGTCCTTGCCGCGGGCGAGGAAGCGCTCGTAGCCGTCGGTGGTGCGGAGCGTGGCCAGGTGGTTGGCGAGGCCGCCGATCGTGGGCGCGTAGGAGCGCTCGTTGTCGTTGACGACGATGACCAGCGGGCGGTCCTTCGCGGCGGCGATGTTGTTCAGCGCCTCCCAGGCCATGCCGCCCGTCAGGGCTCCGTCGCCGATCACGGCGACGACGTGGTCGTCCTTCCTCAGGACCTCGTTGGCCTTGGCGAGGCCGTCGGCCCAGCCGAGGACGGTCGAGGCGTGCGAGTTCTCGATGACGTCGTGCTCGGACTCGGCCTGCGCGGGGTAGCCGGACAGGCCGCCCTTCATCTTGAGCCTGGAGAAGTCCTGGCGGCCCGTGAGCAGCTTGTGGACGTAGCTCTGGTGGCCGGTGTCCCAGAGGACCTTGTCCTTCGGGGAGTCGAACACCCGGTGCAGGGCGATGGTCAGCTCGACCACGCCGAGGTTGGGGCCGAGGTGGCCGCCGGTCTTGGAGACGGCGTCCACGAGAAACGTCCTGATCTCCGCGGCCAGCTGGTCCAGCTGTTCCGGGGAGAGCCGGTCCAGATCGCGCGGTCCCCTGATACGGGTCAGCAATGCCACCCGTGCCTCCTTGCCATTGAGCTGGTCGAGCTTGCCGATTCGTCGAGTCTAATGTTCCGCCCCCGACCGTGGTCATCGGGCGGCGGGGTGCGCGTCGCGCGTGTGGCCGACACACCGCTGAGCGTACGGGCGGTGCACAGGGCCAGACGCAGCAGTGCCCGGCGCCGGTTCTCCGGCGCCGAGCACTGTGGAGTACGTAACAGAGGCTACGCGCGACCCGCTGTCTTCTGGGTCCTGCGCGAGACCGAGTCGATCACGACGGCGGCGAGGAGCACCGCGCCGGTGATCATGAACTGGATCTCGTTGGCCATTCCGATCATGTTCAGGCCCTGCTGGATCGACTGGATGACGATCATTCCAAGGAGTGCCGACCAGACCTTGCCACGACCACCGAAGAGGCTGGTTCCGCCGATGACGGCCGCCGCGATGACGAGCATCAGCGTGTTGCCGCTGCCGAGGCTCTTGGTGGCGCCGCCGGAGAGGCTGGCCACGAAGAGGCCGCCGAAGGCGGCGAGCATTCCGGAGAGGCCGAAGACCAGGATCCGGATCCGGTCGACGTTGATGCCCGCGCGGCGGGCGGCCTCGGCGTTGCCGCCGACCGCGAAGACCTTGCGTCCGAACAGGGTGCGGCGGGCGACGAAGTCCGCGATCACCAGGACGGCGAGGAAGAGGACCAGGGCGAGCGGCAGACCGCGGGCGCCTTGGGGCTCGTTCAGGACGTACGCGACGACGAAGCAGAGGATCGCGACGACGGCCGTGCGGAGCACGATCTCGCTGGTGGGGCGGGACGGCAGCGCGGCGGCCTTGCGACGCTTGGCGTCGAGGAGAAGCGAGCCGGCGTAGGCGAGGACCGCCACGAGGGCCAGGCCGTATGCAGCGGCCTTGTCCTCGAAGTAGTACGCGGTGAGGTTCTCCACGATCGAGCCGGTGGGGGCGTTGATCGAGCCCTCCTTGCCCATCAGCCAGATCTGCAGGCCGGACCAGCCGAGGAAGCCGGCGAGGGTGACCACGAAGGCCGGGACGCCGATCTTGGCGAAGAAGAAGCCGTGCAGCAGGCCGATGAGGAGGCCGGAGCCGACCGCGATGACGACCGAGAGCAGGTCGTTCATGCCGTTGGTGACGCTGAGCACGGCCCAGACGGCGGCGCCGACGCCGGCGACCGAGCCCATCGACAGGTCGATCTCGCCCAGGATGAGGACGAAGACGATGCCGACGGCCATGATGCCGAGGCCGGAGGAGTAGACCGCGATGTTGGCGACGGAGCTCGCGGAGAGGAAGTTGCCGTTCTGGACCTGGAAGACGATCGCGATGACGATCAGGCCCAGGACGACGGGCAGGGAGCCGAGCTCGCCGCCGCGGATCTTGCGGTTGAACTCGGTCCAGTAGCCCTTGATGCCCTGCTCGCGGACCAGCAGGCGCGGGTCGACGGCGGGGATCGGGGCGGCGGAGGCCTCGACGGGCGCGGCCTGGGCGGGCACGGCGGCCTCGGGCGCCGCGGTGCCGGTGCTCTCGGGCGTCTCGGGGGTCTTGGCGAGGTCGCTCACTTCGCGTCCTCCTTCGTGGCCGTGGCCGAGGCCGTACGGGCCTGCCGACGGGTCACGGCGTTGTCCGTGGCACCGGTGATGGCGGCGATGATCGTCTCGTGGCTGGTGTCCTTGACGTCGAAGACACCGTTGTTGCGGCCCAGGCGGAGGACCGCGACCTTGTCCGCGACGGCGCGGACGTCGGCCATGTTGTGGCTGATGAGGATGACTCCGTGGCCGCGCTCGCGCAGCCGCTCCACGAGGTCGAGCACCTGTGCGGTCTGCTCGACGCCGAGGGCGGCGGTGGGCTCGTCCAGGATGACGATCTTGGGGTCGCCGATCAGGGCGCGGGCGATGGCCACGACCTGGCGCTGACCGCCGGAGAGCGCCGCGACGGGGATGCGGACCGACGGAATGCGAATGGACAGGGTGTCCAGGAGCTCCTTGGCGCGCTTCTCCATCGCGATCTCGTCGAGGACGGACGCGGAGCGGAGCTCGCTGCCGAGGAAGAGGTTGGCGACGACGTCGAGGTTGTCGCAGAGCGCCAGGTCCTGGTAGACGGTGGCGACCCCGAGGTTCTGGGCGTCGTGGGGCTTGGTGATCTGGACGGGGCTGCCGTCCCACTCGATGACGCCCTCGTCGATCGGGTGGACGCCCGAGATCGTCTTGACGAGGGTCGACTTGCCGGCGCCGTTGTCGCCGACCAGGGCGACGACCTCACCGGCGTGGATCTCCAGTTCTACGTCGGTGAGCACCTGGACGGCGCCGAACCGCTTGGAGACTCCGCGCAACGCCAGCACGGGCGTAGCGGACACGTGAATCATCTCCTTCGCCGCCTGACCGGCGGGGATGGTGGTGCGAAGAGCACAGAGGGGGGCTGTGAGAGGAGTCGCGGCCCGCGCCCCCGCCGGGCGGGGGGGGCGCGCGGTCCCCCCCGCCGGCCGCGCGGGGCGGGGGGCGCCCGCCCCCCCCCGCCCCGGCGGGGGGGGGCGGGGGGGGGGGGGGGGCGCGCGCCCCCGGACCGGGGGCCGCTTCGGGAGGAGGTCAGTGGGTCCGAAGGGCCGTACCGGCAGCGGGTGTTACTTGATGCCCGCCGCCTCGCAGGCCGCCTTGTACTCGGCGGTGCAGATGTCGGCGGCCTTGTAGACGCCGTCCTTGATGATCGTCCCGGCGATGTCGCCCTTGGTGACGACCTGCGCGTCGTACAGCTTCGCCGGGATGTCCTTGAACTCACCGGTCAGGCTGGTGACCTTGGTGGGAACCAGGTCGTCGATCTTCTCGCCCTTGAGCAGACGGACCGCGATCTCCGCGGTCGTCTCGGCCTCCGGCTTGATCTGCTTGTAGATCGTGAAGGCCTGGTCGCCCTTGAGGATGCGCTGCAGACCGGCGAGCTCGGCGTCCTGGCCACCGACCGGGACCTTGATGCCCTGCTTGGCGAGGGCGGTGATGATGCCGCCGGCCATGCCGTCGTTGGCCGAGTAGACGCCCTGGAAGCCGTCCTTGCCCAGCGAGTCGATGGCGGCACCCATCTTCTTGTTGGCCTCGTCCGGGGACCAGTCCGGGATGTCCTGCTCGTAGACGACCTTCTTGACGCCGGTGTCCAGGACGCTGTGGGCGCCCTTCTTGAACAGCGGGGCGTTCGGGTCGGTCGGCGAGCCGTTGATCATGACAACGTTGGCGTCCTTGGCCTTGTCGCCGAGCGCCTTCACGAGGCCCTCGCCCTGCAGGCGGCCGATCTTCTCGTTGTCGTAGCTGACGTAGGCGGAGATCGGGCCCTCGGCCAGGCGGTCGTACGCCACGACCGCGACGCCCTGCTCCTTGGCCTGCTGCACCCAGGACTTGGTGGCCTTGTAGTCGACCGAGTCCAGGATGATGACCTTCACACCCTGCGTGACCAGCGCGTCGAACTGCTTCTTCTGCGTCTCGGTGTCCTGCGCGGCGTTGTTGTACTTGACCTCACAGTCCGAGCAGAGCGCCTTGATCTTCGCCTCGATGATCGGGCGGTCGAAGGTCTCGTAACGCGTGGTCTTGTTCTCCGGCAGCAGCAGACCGATGGTCTTGCCGTCGCCACCGTTCCCGCCGGCGCTGTCGCCCGAACCCGAGCCGCTGTCGCCCGCCTTGCCACAGGCGGCGAGAGAGAGGGCCATGGAAACCGCGGCCGTGCCTATGACGACGCGACGCGTCATTGCGTTCATGTGGGGTTGCCTCCCTGACGAGGCCGCGACTTTGCGGCCGAGGTGGCTGGAAGTCAACTCGGCCGCAACCCCGACGTCAAGGAGTAAATCCTTAACGAGATGACAACGGTGCCATCCGTTATCTAAGTGAAGGCAGGAGTCGAGGCCGGAGCGGCCGCGGGAGCGGTGCCGGGAAGGGCACCCTCCAACAGGGTCGAATCGCCCATTTCACTCAGCGCGAGGGCCAGCGCGCCCAGCACTTCGGCCCGTCCGCCGAGCGCCCCGGGAGCCAGCGACAGCTGGCGCGCGGCGCTGGGGATGGCATAGCGCGAGACGGAGTCGCGGATCGGCGCGAGCACCAGCTCACCGGCCTCCGCGAGGTCGCCCCCGAGGACCACCCGGCTGGGGTTCAGCAGATTGCAGAGGTTGGCGACACCGCTGCCGATGTGACGGCCGACGTCGGCGACCACGCGCCGGCAGCCCGGGTCGCCCTCGCGCGCCAGCTGGACGACCCGTTCCATCGTCAGATCGGGGCCGTGGCCGGGCTGGAGCAGCGGCAGGACGTACCGGGCGGCGGTGAAGGTCTCCAGGCAGCCGCGGTTGCCGCAGCGGCAGACAGGGCCCGATTCGTCGATCGTGATGTGCCCGATCTCGCCGGCGGTACCGCCGGGGCCGCGGTAGACCCGTCCGTCGATGACGAGGCCGGCTCCGACGCCGCTGGCGACCTTGATGTAGGCCAGGTCCTTCACCCCGCGGCCGCTGCCCCAGACGAGCTCGCCGAGCGCGCCGAGGTTGGCGTCGTTGTCGACGTACACGGGCACGCCGAGCCGGCCGGAGAGCTCCTCGGCCGGGTTGATCCCGCTCCAGCCCGGCAGGATCGAGGTGGAGCCGAGCGTGCCGGAGGAGACGTCGATCGGCCCCGGTACGCCGAGGCCGACGCCGACGACCTTGTCCCGGCCGATGCCGGTGGCCTGGATCAGCCGGGTGACCAGCCGTTCCGCCCGGTCGAAGCCCTCCGCGGCGGAGGCGTCGACGTCGAGCGGCTCGGACTCCTCGGCGAGGACCTGGTGGGCGAGGTTGCCGACGGCGACCCGCAGGTGCGTGTGGCCGAAGTCGACGCCGATGACGATGCCCGCGTCGCCCGAGAGCGAGACGCTGCGGGCCCGGCGCCCGCCCGCGGAGGTGGGGGTGACCTCGACGGTCCCGCCGTCCTTCAACTCCCGCACGATGTTGGAGACCGTGGCGGCGGACAGCCCGGTCGCTCGGGCGATCTCCGCCTGGGTGAGCGAGCCGGCCATGCGTACCGCACGGACCACCCGTTCGAGATTGGCCCTGTGCAGAGATGTCTGCGACCCCGGAGTCTCCATCGACTCATCCACTCCCGCCTGCGATGGGCTGCGCGTGCGCCGCCCCCGGCCGGGGCCACGCCAATGAGACCCCGGCTACTTCTCCAACTTGTGAACTCTAAGATGAGCCTTTCGGCCTGTCCCCCGTCAAGACCTGAGCGCGAGCGGGCTCGTATGAGCCTGGTCGCCACCGCGTCCCCGGCCTGCCACGCGGCTACCCCCTCAGACCCGGGCCGACACGGCCGAGGCCCCGGCGGGATGTCCCGCCGGGGCCTCGCTCGTGGGTATGGGTGGGGCTACTTCAGCGCCCCGGCGGTGAGGCCGGACTGCACCTGCCGCTGGAAGATCGTGTACACGACGAGCACGGGCAGCATGGCGATCATCATGCCGGCCATGAGGGCGCCCCAGTCGTTCTCGTACCCCTGCTGCAGCGCGATCATCGCGAGCCCCTGCGTCAGGACGTACTTGTCCTCCTGCTGGTTCAGCACCATCGGCAGCAGGTACTGGTTCCACTGGCCCAGGAAGTTGAAGATGCCGATGCTGATCAGGCCGGGCTTGGCCATCGGCAGCATCACCTGGAAGAACGTCCGGGTGTGCGAGGCGCCGTCGATCATCGCCGCCTCCGCCACCGAGGTCGGCAGCGTGCGGAAGAACGCCGTCATGAAGAAGACGGTGAACGGCAGCGAGTACGCGATGTAGACCAGGATCAGACCCTGGTACGTCGCGAGGAGCGAGCTGCCCGGGAAGTCCCGCAGTACGAAGAAGAGCGGGATGACCAGCATGAAGACCGGGAACGACATGCCCGCCACGAACAGGTAGTAGATGAACCTGTTGCCGGGGAAGGTGAAGCGGGCCAGGACGTAGGCGGCCATCGAGCCGAGCACCATGGTGCCGATGACGGAGCCGCCGACCACGATCACGGTGTTGATGAAGTACTGGCCCATGTTCGCGTCGTTCCACGCGTTGGACCAGTTCTCCCAGTGCAGGACGGTCGGCAGGCCCCACGGGTCGGTGAGGATGCCGTTGCTGTCCTTGAAGGCGCTCCACAGCACCCAGAGCAGCGGGACGCCCACCATGAGGCCCCAGACGATCAGGATGCCGTGGGAGAAGACGTTGAGGACGCCGCCCTCGGAGGTGCGGCCGGTCGTCGGCCCGAGCTTCTTGGTGACGGTGGCGGGCGTCGCGTCCGGCGCCACCTTCTCGATCTCTTCGGTCGTCATCCGCCGTACCCCTAGTACTCGATCCGCTCACGGCGCGCGAAACGCATCGTGAGCACTGCGAAGGTCATCGTGACAATGAGCATCGCGATGCCCATGGCGGAGGCGTAGCCGAACTGGCTGTCGCGGAAGGCCGTCAGATAGAGCCTCAGCGGCATGACGTCCGTGGCGCCGTCCGGGCCGCCCATGTTCACCGACATGATCTGGACCAGGGCGAAGGCGTCGAGCGCGATGATGCCCATGTACACCCAGCCGGTCTGGACCGTGTCCCACAACAGCGGCAGGGTGATCTTGAAGAATGTGTCGAAGCGGTTGGCCCCGTCGAGCAGGGCGGCTTCGTAGATGTCCCGGGGGATGGAGGCCATCGCCGCCGAGAAGAGCACCACGAAGAAGCCGACGTGGCCCCAGACCATGACCGCGCTGATGCACCACAGCGCGAGGCTCTTCTCTCCCAGCCAGGAGTTCTGCAGGCTGTCCAGGCCCACCGCGCCGAGCAGCGAGTTGAGCATGCCGTCCTGCGGGTCCGGGTTGTAGATGTTGAACCAGATGACGGCGACGATCGTGATGGAGATGACCTGCGGGAAGAAGAAGACGAACTTGTACATCTTCGAGCCCGCCACACCGGTGACGACCTCGTTCTTCCTGCGCCGGCCGCCGACATTCAGCATGAAGGCGAAGAAGAGGCCGAGTCCGAGCGTGACGACCGGAACCAGCACCAGCATGTAGATGTTGTGGCGCAGGGCGTTCCAGAAGTCGTCGCTGTCCCAGAGCTTCTGGAAGTTGTCCAGGCCGACGAACTCGGCCGTTCCCACGAGCCCGGACCAGTCGGTCATCGAGATCTGGAACGCCTGGACGAACGGCGAGATCACGAAGAGCGCGTAAATGATCAGAGGCAGGGCCAGGAAGCCCACGATGAATCGGTATTTGCCGTGTTGCATGGTGCTCCCCGGCCCTTCCCCTCTTTGTACTGGATCAGCAGGTCAGGCGGTGCGCTTGAACTTGGCGACGGAGCTGTCCTTGGCCACCTTGTCGCATTCCTCCTGGGTCTTCTTGATCCAGTCGGCCGCCTTCAGCTCGCCGGCGAGCAGCTGGCCCGTGAGGCCACCGATCTTCTCGTCCGTGAGCGCCGGGTACCACTCCTGCAGCTGAAGGCTGATCAGGTTGGTACCGGCCTCCTTGAAGACCTTGCTGGCGGAGGCGAGGCCGGGCGAGAGCGTCATGCCCTCGGTGGCGTCCATGACACAGGTCAGGGACTTCACCTTGGTCGCGAAGTTCTGCGCGTGCTTCTTCGAGAGCATGATGCGCAGCAGCTCCATACCGCCGGCCGGGTTCTTGCCCTTGGCCGAGACCAGGTACGGCTCGCTCGGCTCGGCGCGCAGGGTGCCGTGCGGCATCTTGTCGCCGGTGCCGTCGAAGAGGGCGCCGACCGCCATGCCGAAGTCGGCGGGGGTGGTCGGGGCGGCCTCGTTCTCGACCCAGGAGCCGTTCGGGATGAAGACGGCCTTGCCCTTGTTCCAGGCGGTCTGCGACTGGATGTGGGTCAGGCCCTGGCTGCCTTCGAGGAAGTACTTCTTGGCGGCCAGCTCCTCGTAGTGCTCGACGACCTCCTTGACCGCGTCGTTGCCGGTCCAGGCGTTGGGCTCGAGGTTGTCGATCGCGATCCACTTCTCCATGCCGCCGATCTTGGCGATCTGCGCGAAGAGGTTGAAGTGGACGTAGTACGGGAACTTGCCGGCGTACGTCCAGGGGGCGATGCCGGCCTTCTTGATCTCGCCGCAGAGCGTGACCATCTCGTCGAGGGTCTTGGGGTACGCCCAGCCCTTGGACTCGAGGAGCTTCTGCGAGTACCAGGTGCCGTAGATCGTGAAGGCGTAGTACAGCACGTCGAACTTGTCGCCGTGCTTGCCCTTCTCGATGGTGCTCGGGTGGATCGTGTCCCGGATCTTCTTGGCCGGGTCGTCCATGGAGGCGGCGTCGAGGAGCTGGCCCAGGTCCTGGAGCTGCCCCTGGGTGGACAGCTTGTTCATGTCCAGGTGGTCGGCGCCGGAGTTGTCGATGACGTCCGGCGGGTTGCCGCCCGCGAAGCGCGGCGTCAGCTTGGGGCCGACCTGCTGGGTGCCCGTGTGCTTGACCTCGGCGCCGTACGTGGCCTTGTAGTCGGCCTCCGCGTCCTTGGCGTACTGGTCGCCCAGGCCGCCCTTGAAGATGAACGCTTCGAGCGGGGCGCCGTTCTTCACGCCGAGCGGGTTCTTCGCGGTCTTCTCGCCGCCGGCGGCCTTCGGTCCCTGCTCGCCGCCACCGCCACCGGTGGCACAGGCGGACAGGAAGCTCATCGTCGGCACCGAGATCAGACCGAGAGCGGCGGAGCGCTTGATCAGATCGCGGCGGCCGGGGCCTTCGTGGTTGTGCGCGGAGGTGGATCCCATGCTCAAGTCCTCGCCTTCATTCAGGACTCAGGCGGTGTACCGGTCGCCCGTTATCTGCTCGCCAAGGCGAAGGGCCCCGCCACCGCATTCGAATGCAGCTTGGGTCGTACAGGCGTCGTGCCGCCGTGTGAGTGGTACGACGGGCTGGACGCCGACAGGTATAGTCCACTTCCCTTCAACTGAGCAAGATCGAAAGCAGGTTTGAGCGGCAGTCTTTCCCGAGTTGAGACCTCGGGGATATCCCCGCTGTATCTGTACCGTTTCATCCCTCGACTTGTCGTCAACACCCTTGACACCATCGGCCACTTGGCCCCCTACTGGATTTGCTTCATTCGGATGACAACGTTGTCTAGATCCAGTGGCAGGAGCGGCGACACGGCATGGAGCCCAGAATTCGCACCCGATCGCGGTCCAGAAACCACCCCCTCGCAGCCGCCGCCCTGGTGGCCGCGTCGGCCTTGGTACTGGGCTCGGTGCCCTCGGTGGCACAGGCACTTCCCGGCCAAACGGACACACGCGCACAGGAGTTCACCACCTCCTTCGAAGCCGACGAAACTCAACCCACATGGCGCAATACGGTGGAGGTCGGCGCTGACGGCGCCAAGCGGACATCAGGGGTCGACGGCGGCTTCGCGAGCGGAATACCGGGCAATGTCACCGACCGGGTGACGGAGCTGCGGGCCAGCGGCGAGAACGCGGGCGCGGGAGAGACCAAGGAGAACCTGGTCGACCTCCAGCCCGGCTCGAAATGGCTGGTCTTCGAGCCGACCGCCTGGATCGAGTTCGACCTGGACGCGCCGGTCAAGGTGGTCACGTACGCGCTGACTTCGGCGAACGACGCCGCCGAGCGCGACCCCCGCGACTGGAGGCTCCAGGGCTCGGCGGACGGCAAGGAGTGGAAGACCCTCGACAGCCGGGAGGGCCAGACCTTCGCCAAGCGCTTCGAGACGAGGACGTTCGACTTCGCGAACGACACGGCGTACGCCCACTACCGCCTGGAGATCACGAAGAACGGCGGCGCGGGTCTCACCCAACTGGCGGACGTTCAGTTCTCGAACGGGGACACCTCGACCCCCGTCCCCGAGGAGATGCGCAGCCAGGTCGACCGCGGCCCCGGCGGTTCCCCCACCGCCAAGGCCAACGCCGGCTTCACCGGCAAGCGGGCGCTGCGCTACGCCGGCACGCACAAGGCCGACGGCCGGGCGTACTCGTACAACAAGATCTTCGACGTGGACACCCGGATCGGCCGGGACACCGAGCTGTCGTACCGGGTCTTCCCGTCCCTGCCGGAGACGGACCTCAACTACCCCGCCACGAACGTGTCGGTGGACCTGGCCTTCACCGACGGCACCTATCTGAGCGAGCTGCGGGCCGTCGACTCCCACGGCGGGCTGCTCACCCCGCAGGGCCAGGGCGCCGCCAAGCGGCTCTACGTCAACCAGTGGAACCAGGTGAGCGCCCGGATCGGCGCGGTCGCGGCCGGGAAGACGGTGGACCGGGTCCTGGTGGCGTACGACTCGCCCAAGGGTCCGGCGAAGTTCCAGGGCTGGATCGACGACATCTCCCTGAAGGCCAAGGCTCCCGAGAAGCGTCTCGACAGGCTCTCGGACTACGCCTCCACGACCCGCGGCACCAACTCCAGCGGTTCGTTCTCGCGCGGCAACACCTTCCCCGCGACCGCCGTCCCGCATGGCTTCAACTTCTGGACGCCGGTCACCAACGCGGCCTCCAAGAGCTGGCTGTACGAGTACGCGCGTGCCAACAACGCGGACAACCTGCCGGCCGTGCAGGCCTTCGCCGTCAGCCATGAGCCGAGTCCCTGGATGGGCGACCGGCAGACCTTCCAGGTGATGCCCTCGGCGGCGGCCGGCACTCCGGCGACGGACCGGGTCCAGCGGGCCCTCGCCTTCCGCCACGAGAAGGAGACGGCGAAGCCGCACCTGTACGGCGTCACCTTCGAGAACGGCCTGAAGGCCGAGATCACCCCCACGGACCACGCGGCGATGATGCGCTTCACCTATCCGGGTGAGGACGCGAGCGTCGTCTTCGACAACGTCACCGAGGAGGGCGGGCTGACCCTCGACCCGGCGACGAGCTCCTTCACCGGCTTCTCCGACGTCAAGAGCGGCCTGTCGACCGGCGCCACCCGGATGTTCGTGTACGGCGTCTTCGACGCTCCGGTCACCGGCTCCGCCGCGCAGGGCGTGAAGGGCCACCTCCGCTTCGACGCGGGCGCCGACCGCACGGTCACCCTCCGCATCGCGACCTCGCTGATCTCGGTGGACCAGGCGAAGGCCAACCTCGCCGGCGAGATCCGCGAGGGCACCCGCTTCGAGCAGGTCAGGGAGCGGGCGCAGGACGCCTGGGACCGGATCCTCGAACGGGTGGAGGTCGAAGGCGCGACCCACGACCAGCTGGTGACGCTCTACTCCAGCCTCTACCGGCTCTACCTCTACCCCAACTCCGGTTTCGAGAAGGTCGGCGGGAAGAACCGGTACGCCAGTCCCTTCTCCCCCATGACGGGCCCGGACACCCCGACCCGTACCGGCGCGAAGATCGTCGACGGGAAGGTGTACGTCAACAACGGCTTCTGGGACACCTACCGGACGACGTGGCCGGCGTACTCCTTCCTCACCCCGGACAAGGCCGGTGAGCTGGTCGACGGCTTCGTGCAGCAGTACAAGGACGGCGGCTGGATCTCCCGCTGGTCCTCCCCCGGCTACGCCGATCTGATGACCGGCACCTCTTCGGACGTCGCGTTCGCCGACGCGTTCGTCAAGGGCGTGGACTTCGACGCCGAGGCGGCGTACGAAGCGGCGCTCAAGAACGCGACGGTCGTGCCGCCGAGCCGGGGCGTGGGCCGCAAGGGGATGGAGACCTCTCCCTTCCTCGGCTACGCGTCGACGGAGACCCACGAGGGCCTGTCCTGGTCGCTGGAGGGCTACCTCAACGACTACGGCATCGCGAAGATGGCGCAGGCGCTGCACAAGAAGACCGGCGAGAAGCGGTACCAGGAGGAGGCGGCGTACTTCCTCTCCCGCGCCCAGAGCTACGTCTCCCTCTTCGACTCCAAGGCCGGCTTCTTCCAGGGCCGCGACCTGAAGGGCGACTGGCGGGTGCCCTCGGCGCAGTACGACCCGAGGATCTGGGGGTACGACTACACCGAGACGAACGGCTGGGGCTACGCCTTCACGGCCCCGCAGGACTCGCGCGGCCTCGCTCAGTTGTACGGCGGCCGCAAGGGCCTCGGGCAGAAGCTGGACACGTACTTCTCCACCCCGGAGACCGCGAGCCCGGAGTTCGTCGGCTCGTACGGCAGCGTCATCCACGAGATGACCGAGGCCCGGGACGTCCGGATGGGCATGTACGGGCACTCCAACCAGGTCGCCCACCACGTCCCGTACATGTACAACGCGGCCGGGCAGCCCTGGAAGACGCAGGAGAAGGTCCGCGAGGTGCTGTCCCGGCTGTACACCGGCAGCGAGATCGGGCAGGGCTACCACGGTGACGAGGACAACGGCGAGCAGTCCGCCTGGTACCTCTTCTCCGCGCTCGGCTTCTATCCGCTGGTGATGGGCAGCGGGGAGTACGCGATCGGTTCGCCGCTGTTCAGCAAGGTGACGGTCCGCATGGACAACGGCCGCAAGCTGGTCGTCGAGGCGCCGCGCAACAGCGCGAGGAACCTGTACGTCCAGGGCGTGAAGGTCGACGGCAGGCAGTGGAACTCCACCGCGCTGCCGCACGAGCTGCTCGCCAAGGGCGGCACGCTGAGGTTCGAGATGGGGCCGAAGCCCTCGGCGTGGGGCACGGGCGCGAACGCGGGCCCGGTCTCCCTCACTCCGGCGGGCGGGACGCCCTCGCCCCGTACGGACGCGATCACGGGCGTCGGGCCGCTCTTCGACGACACCTCGGCCACGGAGGGCGCCGTCGCCACGGTGGAGCTGCCGGTGGCGAAGCCGGTCCGGGCGGTCCAGTACACGCTGACCTCGTCCGTTCGGGACAAGGCGCCGGCCGGCTGGGTCCTCCAGGGCTCGGCCGACGGCACCACCTGGAAGGACCTGGACCGGCGCGCGGGCGAGTCCTTCGCCTGGGACCGGCAGACCCGGGTCTTCTCGGTCGCCGCACCGGGCTCGTACGCGAAGTACCGGCTGGCGGCCGCCGCACCCGGCATGCTCGCGGAGGTCGAACTGCTCGGTTAGCCGAGGCGTGAACGCGAGAGGGGGGGGCGCCCCGGGGGGGGGGGGGGGCCCGGCGCTCCTACCCCCGGCGGGAGCCGCGGGCGAGGTGGGGCGCCGCGGACGGGGCTCGGCTGTAAACAAAAGACCCCGCCCCCG
>NZ_JBHWBS010000002.1:209016-251219 GCF_042735655.1 Streptomyces sp. NPDC059567
CGGGGGGCCATTGTGTCGTCTACGGGCCGCGCCGGGGGCGGGGGCGGCGGGCCGCGCCCCGCGCCCCCCGCCCCCCCGCCGCGGGCGGCCCCCCCCCCTTCGCTGCTACCGGATCCTTCAGCCGCGGATCAGGTTGCGCAGCACGTACTGCATGATGCCGCCGTTGCGGTAGTAGTCCGCCTCACCGGGGGTGTCGATGCGGACGACCGCGTCGAACTCGACACCGGTGTCGGTGGTGACCTTGACCGTGCGCGGGGTGACGCCGTTGTTGAGCTCCTCGACGCCGGTGAAGGAGAAGGTCTCCTCGCCGGTCAGGCCGAGGGTCTCGGCCGAGGCGCCCTCCGGGAACTGCAGCGGCAGGACGCCCATGCCGATGAGGTTCGAGCGGTGGATGCGCTCGTACGACTCGGCGATGACGGCCTTGACGCCGAGCAGCGCGGTGCCCTTGGCGGCCCAGTCGCGGGACGAGCCGGAGCCGTACTCCTTGCCCGCCAGGATCGCGAGCGGGGTGCCCTGCTCGATGTAGTTGCGCGAGGCGTCGTAGATGAACGACACCGGGGCACCTTCATCGGACCGGGTGAAGTCGCGGGTGTAGCCGCCCTCGGTGCCCGGCGCGATCTGGTTGCGCAGGCGGATGTTGGCGAACGTGCCGCGGATCATGACCTCGTGGTTACCACGGCGCGAGCCGTAGGAGTTGAAGTCACGACGCTCCACACCGTGCTCGGTGAGGTACTTGCCGGCCGGGGTGTCGGCCTTGATGGCACCGGCCGGGGAGATGTGGTCGGTGGTGACCGAGTCGCCCAGCTTGGCCAGGACGCGCGCGCCGACGATGTCGGTGACCGGGGTGGTCTCCATCGTCATGCCCTCGAAGTAAGGGGGCTTGCGGACGTAGGTGGACTCGGTGTCCCACTCGAAGGTGTTGCCGGTCGGGATCGGCAGCGCCTGCCACTGGGCGTCGCCCGCGAAGACGTCCTGGTAGGACTTGTTGAACATGTCCTCGCCGATGGCGTTGGCGACGACGTCGTTCACCTCGGCCTCGGAGGGCCAGATGTCCGCCAGGTAGACCGGCTTGCCCTCGGTGTCGATGCCGAGCGCGTCCTTGGTGATGTCCACCTTCATGGAGCCCGCGATGGCGTACGCGACGACCAGCGGCGGGGAGGCCAGGTAGTTCATCTTGACGTCGGGGTTGATACGGCCCTCGAAGTTCCGGTTGCCGGAGAGGACCGAGGTGACGGCGAGGTCGTGCTCGTTGACGGCCTTGGAGACCTCCTCCGGCAGCGGGCCGGAGTTGCCGATGCAGGTGGTGCAGCCGTAGCCGACGAGGTTGAAGCCGACCTTGTCGAGGTACGGGGTCAGGCCCGCCTTGTCGAAGTAGTCGGTGACGACCTTGGAGCCCGGGGCGAGGGTGGTCTTGACCCACGGCTTGCGGGTCAGGCCCTTCTCCACGGCCTTCTTCGCGACGAGCGCGGCGGCGACCATGACGTACGGGTTCGAGGTGTTGGTGCAGGAGGTGATCGCGGCGACGGTGACGGCGCCGTGGTCGATCTCGTACGTCGAGCCGTCGGGGGCCGTGACGGTGACCGGCTTCGACGGGGCACCGTTGGGGTGGTTCGCCGGGGCGTCGGAGGCCGGGAAGGACTCCTTGCCCGCCTCGTCGACCTCGTCCACGTAGTTGCGCACGTCCAGCGCGAACTGCTGGGCGGCGTTCGCGAGGATGATGCGGTCCTGCGGGCGCTTCGGGCCGGCGATGGAGGGGACGACCGTGGAGAGGTCGAGCTCCAGCTTCTCGGAGAAGTCGGGCTCGGCGGACGGGTCCAGCCAGAGGCCCTGCTCCTTGGCGTACGCCTCGACGAGCGCGACCTGCTGCGCGGAGCGGCCGGTGAGCTTGAGGTAGCTCAGGGTCTCGCCGTCGATCGGGAAGATCGCGGCGGTGGAGCCGAACTCGGGCGACATGTTGCCGATGGTGGCGCGGTTCGCGAGCGAGGTGGCGGCGACGCCCTCACCGTAGAACTCGACGAACTTGCCGACGACGCCGTGCTTGCGCAGCATCTCGGTGATCGTGAGGACGAGGTCGGTGGCGGTGGTGCCGGCCGGGAGCTCGCCGGTCAGCTTGAAGCCGACGACGCGCGGGATCAGCATGGAGACCGGCTGGCCGAGCATGGCGGCCTCGGCCTCGATGCCGCCGACGCCCCAGCCGAGCACACCGAGGCCGTTGACCATGGTGGTGTGGGAGTCGGTGCCGACGAGGGTGTCGGGGTACGCCTGGCCGCCCCGGACCATGACCGTACGGGCCAGGTGCTCGATGTTGACCTGGTGGACGATGCCGGTGCCGGGCGGGACGACCTTGAAGTCGTCGAAGGCGGTCTGGCCCCAACGCAGGAACTGGTAGCGCTCCTTGTTGCGGCCGTACTCCAGCTCGACGTTCTGGCCGAAGGCGTCCTTCGTGCCGAACTTGTCGGCGATGACGGAGTGGTCGATGACCAGCTCGGCCGGGGAGAGCGGGTTGACCTTCGCCGGGTCGCCGCCGAGCTCCTTCACGGCCTCACGCATGGTGGCGAGGTCCACCACACACGGGACGCCGGTGAAGTCCTGCATGATCACGCGGGCCGGCGTGAACTGGATCTCCTGGCTCGGCTGGGCCTGCGAGTCCCAGCCGCCGAGGGCCCGGATGTGGTCGGCGGTGATGTTCGCGCCGTCCTCGGTGCGGAGCAGGTTCTCCAGGAGGACCTTCAGGCTGTAAGGGAGGCGCGCGGAGCCCTCGACCTTGTCCAGCTTGAAGATCTCGTACGACTCGTCGCCCACGCGCAGCGTGCTGCGGGCGTCGAAGCTGTTCGCCGACACGACAGTCTCCTTCATCAATGTGCGCGTATTACCGCCATGCTGCCGCCACGACTCCTCGCCGATCCGCTAAGGTAAGGCTTAGTTAGGTAACCCTTACCGGGTGGGCGGCCGCGGTGCGCCGTAAGCAGTTATCTCGATGTCGAGATAACTCTAGTGCATCACCGCGGCCCGGTCATGCCCGGCATGACTGTGACGGGCATCATCCTGATGTCCGTCCGGTCAGCCGAGCCACACTCCGGTCGCGGCCGTTGTCCGGACATAGTCGGCGAAGTCGCGCGGTTCGCGGCCGAGCGCGCGCCGGACGCCGTCGCCGAGTCGGGCGAAGCGGCCCTCCCTGATCCAGTCGTAGAGCATGTTCAGCAGCTCCACGTGCTCCTCCGACACGCCCTGCCGCGCACCGTACGCCGCGAAGTCGGCCGGCGAGACGGCGCGGTGGGTGATGTCGCGGCCCGTGGCGCGGGCGATCTCGTCGACCGCCTCGGCCATGCTCAGCAGCCGCGGCCCGGACAGCGCGTACGACTGTTCGTCATGGCCGTCCTCGGTCAGGGCCGCCACGGCGACATCGGCGATGTCCTCGACGTCGAGCCACGGCTCGACGCCCTCGCCGGTCGAACTCACGACGTCACCGGAAAGGATCTGGCCGAGGAAGAAGGGGTCCTCGCTGAAGTTCTGCGAGAACCAGGCGGGCTTCAGGATCGTCCACCGCGCGCCGGACTCCCGCACCGCGCGCTCGCACGGAAGCTTCTCCTCCCCTTCCGGTGCCACCCAGTCGCTGTGGGACAGGAGCACCAGGCGCTCGACCCCAAGGGAAGCGGCGAGCTTCGCGAAGGCACGCATCGACGTCCCGGCGTCGGCGCGCTGCGAGTCCACCAGGTAGGCCGCGCCGGCGCCGGCGAGGACCGGCTCCCAGGTGCTCTCATCGGTCCAGTCGAAGCGGACCGGCCCCTTACGGGAGACGGCGCGGACCTCGTGACCGCGCTCGCGGAGGCGGGAGGCGACGCGGCTCCCCGTCTTGCCGGTGCTGCCGAGGACCAGGATCGGCTTCGTGGAGTTCTGCGACGTGTTCGTCGTCGTGTTGATCGTCATGGGAGGAGTCAAACCGTTCGCCCGTGAGGCGTGGAATGGCCTGTCCGCTCATTTCGATGTCTCAGCGTCTAACCTTGCCGCATGGATGCGTTGGCGAGTCTGCTGTACGAGGTGCGGTCGGACGGGGCGCTGTTCAGCCGGAACGTCCTGACGCCGCCGTGGTCGATCCGGTTCGCGGACCGCAGACCGATCACCCTGGTCACCATGTTGCGCGGCTCGGGCTGGGTCCTTCCCGGCGACGGCTCCGCCGACACGCCCGGCATCGCGCCTGTCCCGCTGGAGCAGGGCGATGTGGCCATCGTCGTCGGCTCGGAGCCGTTCTCCTTCGCCGACACCGCCGACTCGAAGACGCCGCCGCTGTACGTCCTGGCAGGTCCCGACCGGTGCACCACCGCCGACGGCGAGGAGATCAGCGAGGACATCGTGCTGGGGATGCGCACCTGCGGGAACAGCCTGGACGGCCCGACCGTGCTGCTCACGGGCAGCTACCAGGTCGGCGGCCGGGTCTCGGAACGGCTGCTGAGCGCGCTCCCCCGGGTGCTGGTGGTGCGCAACGACGGGCGGCCCGGCCCGATCCTGGACCTCACCGCCGCGGAGGTCTCCCGGGACGAGCCGGGGCAGCAGGCCGTCCTCGACCGGCTCCTCGATCTGTTGCTGCTCTCGACGCTTCGGGAGTGGTTCACCCGCCCGGAGGCCGATCCGCCCGGGTGGTACCGCGCACTCGGCGACCCCGTCGCCGGCCGGGCGCTACGTCTGATCCACGACCGTCCCGCCCGCCCGTGGACCGTGACGGCCCTGGCCGAGGAGACCGGCGTGTCGCGAGCGACGTTCGCCCGCCGCTTCAGCGATCTGGTCGGCGAGCCGCCCATGGCCTATCTGACCGGCTGGCGGCTCGCCCTCGCCGCCGATCTGCTGGCGCGCACCGAGGCCACGGTGGAGTCGATCGCCCGGCAGGTCGGCTACGGCAGCGCCTTCGGGCTGAGCGTGGCCTTCCACCGTGTGTACGGAACCCGCCCCACCCAGCACCGCGCGGCCGCCCGGGCGACGGGGTAGGGCGACACGCCCTGGGGCCCTACCGGCTCCTGGGGCGGGACGACGCGCGGAGCCGGATCAGGGCCGGGATCGTCAGACCGCCCGGTGCGGGGTCGGGAAGGGCGGGGTCGAGACGGGCGACCAGGGTCGTGACGGCCGTCTCCGCGATCGCCTCCGGCCGCAGCGTCACGGTGGTCACGGGCGGGTCGCACTCGGCGTAGGCCGGGTCCTCGCTGGCGCAGACGAGGAGCAGGTCGTCGGGGATCCGCAGACCGTGCCGGGCCGCCGCCGCGTGGACCTGGCGGCCGCCGGGGTCGTAGACGGAGTGGACGGCGTCGCAGGCGCGGTCGGCGAAGGCCCGGTCGAAGGCGTGGCCCGGCGCGTCGTCCGGGTCGAAGGCGATCACCAGCGGGGCGCGGCCCTGCTCCCGGCACCACTGTTCGTAGGCCCGGGTCACCGCGCCGGTGTAGTACTCGCGGCCGAACCCCGCATGCAGCGCGATCCGGCGCGCGCCCGCGGTGGCCAGGTGGTCGAGGACCTCGCGGGTGGTCGTGGCGTGGTCGTTGTCGACCCAGACGTCGTCGGGGTGCGGGTCGGCGGGGCGGCCGTCGAAGACCACCGGGATGCCCCGGGCCCGCAGGGCACGCAGGACCGGATCGCCGTCGGGGCTGTCGAGCAGGAGCATTCCGTCGACGGTCAGGGTGTGCCACAGGGTCTCGCCGCCGCGCGCCGCGGGGAGGACCGTCAGGGCGTAGCCATGAGCGTGCGCGGTGGCGGTGGCGGCGGTCAACAGACGCGAGAAGTAAGGTACTTCGAGGTAGTTCCAGGGCGCGCCCGCGAAGGTGGTGACGGCGAGGCCGAGCGTTCCGGTACGGGTGAGGGGCGTCCGGCGCGATCCGTAGCCGAGCGCCGCCGCGACCTCGCGGACCCTGCGCCGCGTGGACTCACCGAGCCGGCCCGTTCCGTTGAGGGCGTGCGACACCGTGGCGGTGGACACCTCGGCGGCGCGGGCGATGTCGGTGAGGGTGGGCCCTGACATGCGCGCCATGGTACGGATTTCGCGGTCCGGGGAGGGTACTGGTTACGACGTTAATCAGCGAATGTCCGGCCACAGCCAATGTTTGGAGTGGTCATGACTTCTTCCCTGAGCCGGCGCACCGTTCTCGCCGCCGCCGGTGCGGCGGGTCTCGTCGGGGTCGCCGCCGGCCCCGCGGCGGCGGGCTCGCGCCCCCGGTCCGCCTCCCTGGTCGTGCACAACGCGCGGGTGTTCACCGGCCTGCCCGGCGCCCGTCCCGTCGAGGCCGTGGCCGTCGGGCGCGACGGCCGGATCCTGGCCACCGGGCGAGGCAACGAGCTGCGCCGGCTCGTCGGCCGCGACACCGAGGTCGTCGACGCGCGCGGGGCGACCGTGATGAGCGGGATCCACGACGGGCACGTCCATCCGCTGGGCGCCGGCAGCCGCTCGCTGCGTCCCTCCCTCGAAGGCGCGGAGACGACGAAGGAGGAGCTCCTCGCGATCCTGACCGGCTTCCTGAAGGACACCCCGGGCCAGGAGCCGGACGGCTGGCTGGTGGTGGAGGACTGGAATCCGGTCGGCCTGCTGCCGCAGGGCACCCTGCCCCATCACTCGCTGCTCGACGCCCTGCCGACCCGCCGCCCGGTCGCGCTGGTCGGCGGCGACGGTCACAACATCTGGGTCAACGCCCGCGCCCTGGAGATCGCCGGCATCACGGCCGCCACCCCGGACCCGGTGGGCGGGAAGATCGTGAAGGGGGCGGACGGCAGGCCGACCGGGGTGCTCAAGGACGACGCCCAGCCGCTGGTGACCCGGCACATCCCGGAGCCGAGCGAGGCCGAGCTGGTCGAGGCATGCGCCCGGGTGCTCGGCCGGGCGGCGGCCTCCGGGGTCACCACGATGATGGACGCCTGGGTCGGGCGGGGTGAGCTGAGCACGTATCAGGCCCTGTCGGCGGCGGGGAAGCTGCCGCAGCGGATCGTCCCGGCGATCCGGATCGACTCGGAGCAGGCGAAGGACCCGGCGGCCGCTCTCGCGTACGCCCGCGGGCTGCGCCGGGAGTTCGGGGGTGTGCGGGGGCTGCGGTTCGGGATGATCAAGGTGTTCCTGGACGGGGTGATCGAGTATCCGGCGCAGACGGCGGCGCTGCTCGAACCGTATCTGGACGGCGAAGGACGACCGACCACCAATCGGGGCGAACTGTATGTTTCCGGACGGGACTACGGACGGCTGACGGCCACGTTCAACCGGGCCGGCTGGCAGCTGCATGCCCACGGCCTCGGCGACCGCGCCGTGCGTACGGCGCTCGACGGATACGCGCAAGCGCGCCGCACCACCGGACTGCGCGACGCGCGCAACGCGGTCGCCCATCTTCAGCTGGTGAACCCGGCCGACCTGCGGCGCTTCGCCGAACTGGGCGTGGCGGCCTGTATGCAGCTGCAGTGGGCGGCCCGGGACACCTGGACGATGGAGGCGCTGCTGCCGTACATCGGGCCCGAGCGGCACCGTTGGATGTACCCGGCGCGCTCGCTGGAGCGTCACGGGGCACTGCTCTCGGGCGGCTCGGACTGGCCGGTGGACGCGCTCCAGGTGTGGAACCAGATCCGGACGGCGATCGACCGGCAGGGGGCGCACGGCGAGGGCCCGCTCCACCGGGAGCTGGAGGGCCTGAGCCGCACCTCGGCGCTGCGGATGCACACGTACGGCACCGCCTGGCAGCTGCGTATGGACCGGGAGACCGGGACGGTCCGGGAGGGGCGGGCCGCCGATCTGGTGCTTCTCGACCGTGATGTAACGAATTGTCCGGTCGCGGACATCAGTGACACCACGGTGCGACTCACGCTGGTCGGGGGCCGTGTGGTCCACGACGCGGACTCGGCCTCGGGCCGTACGGCCTCCGCCGGGCTGGCGCGCGCGGTGTCGGCGCCGCGGCCTTCGGCGTACGCGGCGGTGCACGGCGGCCGCCACCGGGCGTGCGGCTGCGGCGAGAGCTGACGGCCCCCCTCTCTCCCCCCGTACGGCCGCGGAGGAATTGCCGGGGCCGTACGGGGGACCGAGGATCGAACCATGTTCAGCGGCGCGCATGTGATTCTCTACACCCCGGACGCGGAGGCCGACCGGGCCTTCGTCAAGGACGTCCTGGGCTTCGACCATGTCGACGCGGGCGGCGGCTGGCTCATCTTCCGGCTGCCGCCGGCGGAGCTCGCCGTCCACCCCACGCAGGGCGAGCCGAAGCACGAGTTCTACCTGATGTGCGAGGACATCACGGGCATGCTGACCACCCTGGAGGACCGCGGGGTGCAGGTCTCACGACCCATCAGCGACCAGGGCTGGGGACTGCTCGCCGCCGTACGGATGCCGAGCGGGGCCGAACTGCCGCTCTATGAACCGCGTCACCCCACCGCGCACAGTCCGTCACCCTGACGGCCCACCCCCTCGCGAGCCCCATCTCATATCTGAGATAACGTGACGGCATGGCAGACGACTACCTCGTACGCATCGGCAAGCTCATCCGTGACGCCCGCCAGCACCGCGGCTGGACCCAGACGCAGCTCGCGGAGGCCCTGGCCACCAGCCAGAGCGCGGTCAACCGGATCGAACGCGGCAACCAGAACATCAGCCTTGAGATGATCGCACGCATCGGCGAAGCGCTCGACAGCGAGATCGTGTCTCTCGGTTACGCCGGTCCCATGCATCTGCGGGTCGTCGGCCGCCGCCGTCTCTCCGGCGCCATCGACGTCAAGACGAGCAAGAACGCCTGTGTCGCGCTGCTCTGCGCCTCGCTCCTCAACAAGGGCCGCACGGTCCTGCGCCGGGTCGCCCGCATCGAGGAGGTCTTCCGGCTCCTCGAGGTCCTCAACTCCATCGGGGTGCGCACCCGTTGGATCAACGACGGCGTCGACCTGGAGATCGTGCCGCCGGCCGAGCTGGACATGGACTCGATCGACGCCGAGGCCGCGATCCGCACGCGCTCCATCATCATGTTCCTCGGCCCGCTGCTGCACCGCCTCGACCGCTTCAAGCTGCCCTACGCGGGCGGCTGCGACCTCGGTACGCGCACCATCGAGCCGCACATGATCGCGCTGCGCCGCTTCGGTCTGGACATCACCGCCACCGAGGGGCTCTACCACGCGCAGGTCGAGTCGTCCGTCGCCCCCGACCGCCCGATCGTGCTGACCGAGCGCGGCGACACCGTGACCGAGAACGCGCTGCTGGCAGCCGCCCGCCACGACGGCGTGACCGTCATCCGCAACGCCTCCTCCAACTACATGGTCCAGGACCTGTGCTTCTTCCTGGAGGCCCTGGGCGTACGGGTCGAGGGCATCGGCACCACCACGCTGACCGTGCACGGCGTCCCGCAGATCGACGTCGACGTGGACTACTCCCCCTCCGAGGACCCGGTCGAGGCGATGAGCCTGCTGGCCGCGGCCGTGGTGACCGAGTCGGAGCTGACGATCCGCCGGGTCCCGATCGAGTTCATGGAGATCGAGCTCGCGGTCCTGGAGGAGATGGGCCTCGACCACGACCGCTCGCCGGAGTACGCGGCGGACAACGGCCGTACGCGACTGGTCGACCTGACGGTCCGCCCCTCCAAGCTGGAGGCGCCGATCGACAAGATCCACCCGATGCCGTTCCCCGGCCTCAACATCGACAACGTGCCGTTCTTCGCGGCCATCGCGGCGACCGCCCAGGGCAAGACCCTGATCCATGACTGGGTCTACGACAACCGCGCGATCTACCTCACGGACCTCAACCGCCTGGGCGGCCGCCTCCAGCTCCTGGACCCCCACCGCGTCCTGGTCGAGGGCCCCACCCGCTGGCGCGCCGCCGAGATGATGTGCCCGCCGGCCCTGCGCCCGGCCGTGGTCGTCCTCCTGGCGATGATGGCGGCGGAGGGCACGTCGGTCCTGCGGAACGTGTACGTCATCAACCGGGGGTACGAGGAACTCGCGGAGCGCCTGAACTCGGTGGGCGCGCAGATCGAGATCTTCCGGGACATCTAGCGGCATCCGGCCCTGGTGAGCCGGATACCGCTGGATCCCTCGGGGCGGCGGATCAGCCGACCCCGGGGGGGCCCATCCCGCCCTTGAGGCGTTCGATGTCCGAGGCACGGACCTGGATCACGAACAGGGCGATGAAGAACGCCACGATGGAGAAGGCCGCCGCCGTGATGAAGCCGGACGAGACACCGGCCGTCAGGACCTCGTCGGCATAAGGCGGGGGCAGCTGCCCGGTCTTGGCGAACTCGGCCTTCTCCAGGGGGCCCGCCTGGGAGAGGAAGATCGGTATCTGGTCCTGCGCCTCGTTGCGGCTGGCCGTGCCGAAGACCGTCACCAGGATCGAGAGGCCGAGCGAACCTCCCACCTGCTGGGTGGCGTTGAGCAGTCCGGACGCTGCGCCCGCCTCCCGCTGCTCGACGTTGGACAGCGCCATGATGGTCAGCGAGACGAACATCAGGCCCATGCCCAGGCCGAAGACGAGGATCGGACCCAGGATGCTGCCCAGATAGGTGGAGTCGACGTTGGTCAGGGTCAGCCAGGACAGGCCGGCCGCCGACAGGAGCGAGCCGATGACCATGAAGGGTTTCGGCCCGAACTTGGGCAGCAACTGGGAGGCGAACCCGGCGCCGACCGCGATGATCGCGCTGACGGGCAGGAACGCGAGGCCGGTCTTCAACGGGCTGAAGTGCAGGACGCCTTGCACCCAGAGCGTCAGGAAGAAGAACATCCCGAAGATCGCCGCGGCCAGACAGAGCATGATCGCGTACGTGCCCGCCCGGTTGCGGTCGGCGAACATGTGCAGCGGTGTGATCGGCTGCCGGGAGCGGCGCTCCACCAGGATGAACAGGAGCAGCAGGACGACGGCCGCGCCGAACGAGGCGAGCGTCCACGGGTCGCGCCAGCCCTCCTGGGAGGCGCGGATGAATCCGTACACCAGCGCCACCATGCCGAGGGTGGAGGTGAACGCTCCGGTGAAGTCGAAGTGGCCGGGGTGCCGCTCGGACTCCTTGATGTGGCGGGGTGTGAGGAACGCGATGAGCAGCGCGATGGGCACGTTGACGAAGAAGATCCAGCGCCAGTCGAGCCATTCGACGAGCAGTCCGCCGGCGACGAGCCCGATCGCGCCGCCGCCCGCGGAGACGGCCGCGAACACGCCGAACGCCCGGTTGCGTTCCGGGCCCTCTTCGAAGTTCGTGGTGATCAGGGAGAGCGAGGTCGGGGAGGCGATGGCTCCGCCGACGCCCTGGAGCGCCCGGGCCGCGAGGAGTTGCCAGTCGTTCTGGGCCAGCCCGCAGAGCAGCGAGGCGAACCCGAAGAGCAGGATGCCGAACATGAAGACACGGCGTCGGCCGAGGATGTCGCCGGCTCGTCCGCCGAGGAGCAGCAGTCCGCCGAAGGTCAGCGTGTAGGCGTTGACGACCCACGACAGGCTGGTCGTGGAGAAGTCCAGCGAGCTCTGGATGTGCGGCAACGCGATGTTGACGATCGTGATGTCGAGAACGACCATCAGCTGGCAGGAGGCGATCACGAACAGGGCGATGCCCTTTCCGTCACCGCCCTTCCCATGCGCTGCGGTCTCTGCTGGAGTCGTCGGCTTCGGGGTACTCATGGCGCATCGCGCCCCTCGCCTGGTGTGGGGGAGCCGTGGGCCGGTCAGTCCACCTTTTCGACACTAAGCCCGGGTCCGGCGGCTGACCAGTTGATCAAGCCCCGCCCGCGGAGGTCTCCGCGACGAAGGCCCGCAGCTCCTTCGCCAGCCGTTCGGGCTGGTCCTCGGCGACGAGCGTCCTGCTGTCCTCGATCTCGACGAGCCGCCCCCGGGGCAGGAGTTCGGCGAGCCGGCGGCCGTGCTCGCGCGGCATCATCAGGTCGTCGACGGCCCAGACGACGAGCGCGGGGCGGTCGAACGTGCGCAGCCCTTCGGCGGCCCGGAGGAGTTCGTCCTTGCGGACGGCGAGGCAGTAGCGGCGGAAGTCGTGGCGGATCGCGGGGTCGGTGCGCAGGGGCCGCAGCCAGTTCTCGGCGATCGCCTCGGGCACGGGCCGCCTGGTCAGCGCCCCGAGGCCGACGGGCAGCCGGCGCAGCGGCTTCAGGCCGAGGACCCGGGCCATCAGGAGGACTCCGCCCGGGACGCGGCAGGCCAGGTCGATCATCCTGCCGGGCGTGCCGGGCGGGTAGTTGTCGAAGGCCTCGCAGGAGATGAGGACGAGCCGGGCGATCCGTTCGGGGTGGCGGACGGCGACGGTCTGGGCGCGTCCACAGTCGCTCTCGACGAGGGTGACGTCGGTGAGGCCGAGCCGGTCGAGGAGTTCGGCGATCAGGTCGACGACGCTGTCGGGCGAGAGCGGCACGTCCGGATTCATCGGGGTGCGGTGGGAGCCGTACGGGAGGGTCGGCGCCACCACCCGGTGGTCCGGGGCGAGTTCGGTGACGACCTTGCGCCAGACACTGGCGTCGTGGACCAGCCCGTGCAGCAGGACGAGCACGGGGCCGGGGCCGCCGGTGTCCTCGTACGCGACGGTTCCGGCGGCCAACTCGATCTCCGGCATGGCTCCCCTGTTCCCCGTGCCTACTCCAGTACCGCGAAGCCGTCCAGCTCCACCTGGGCCTGATCGTCCCACAGCCGTACGACTCCGATCACGGCCATCGCGGGATAGTCACGGCCCGCCAACCTCCGCCAGATCGCGCCGAGTTCATGGGCGTGGGTGCGGTAGGCGGCGACGTCCGTGGCGTAGACGGTGACGCGGGCGAGATCGCGGGCGGTGCCGCCGGCGTGACGGAGGGCGGTGAGGAGGTTGGTGAGCGCGGTCTCGAACTGCTCGGGCAGGGTCTCCCCCACCACCTTGCCGTCGCGGTCCAGGCTGGTCTGTCCGGCGAGGAAGACCAGCCGGGTGCCGGTGGCGGTCACGGCGTGGGAGAAGCCGGTGGGCGGGGACAGTTCGGCGGGGTTGTGCCGGTGCAGGCTCATCGGGACGGCTCCTTCGGCGACTCGGCGGCGACGACAGGCTCCACGTGCGGCCTCTGGGTGGCGGGCTCCACGTGCGGCCTCTGGGTGACAGGCTCCACGTGCGGACCGGGCGTTGCGGGAGGCGGTGGCGGCCCGGCGGCCGCCTCGGCCGCGGCGTACAGCTCCTTGGCGATGATCGTGCGCTGGACCTCCGTCGCTCCTTCGTAGATGCGCGGGGCACGCACCTCCCGGTAGAGGTGTTCCAGCAGATGGCCGCGTTGCAGCGCCCGTGCCCCGTGCAGTTGGACGGCGGCGTCTACCACGTACTGCGCGGTCTCGGTGGCCAGCAGTTTCGCCATCGCCGAGCGCCGGGGCACGTCGGCCGCGCCCGCGTCGTACGCCGCTGCCGCCGCGTAGACGAGCAGGCGGGCGGCCTCGGTGCGGGTGGCCATCTCGGCGACCTGGTGCGAGACGGCCTGGAGGTCCCGGAGGACGCCGCCGAAGGCGGGCCGGGCGGCGGTGTGGGCGAGGGTCGCGTCGAGGGCGGCCTGGGCCATGCCGACGGCGAAGGCGCCGACGCTGGGGCGGAAGCGGTTGAGGGTGGTCATGGCGACCCGGAAGCCCCGGTCGGTCTCGCCGAGCACGTCCGCGGGGCCGACCGGGACGCCGTCGAAGACGAGGGAGCCGATGGCGTGCGGGGCGAGCATGTCGAGGGGGGTGCCGGAGAGGCCGGACCGGTCGGCGGGGACGAGGAAGGCGGTGACGCCGCGGGCTCCGGCGCCCTGGGTCGTCCGGGCGAAGACGGTGGCGAAGTCGGCCTCGGGGGCGTTGGAGATCCAGCGCTTCTCGCCGTGGAGACGCCAGCCGCCCGCGCCGTCGGGGCGCGCCTCCAGGGAGAGCGCGGCGGCGTCGGAGCCCGCGTCGGGCTCGCTGAGCGCGAAGGCCGCGACGGCGCGTCCCGCGACGATCTCGGGGAGCCAGCGGGCCCGCTGCTCGGGTGTGCCGAAGGCGGCGACGGGGTGGCCGCCGAGGCCCTGGAGGGCGAGCGCGGTCTCGGCCTCCGTGCAGGAGTGGGCGAGGGACTCCCGCAGCAGACAGAGGTCGAGGGCGCCCGCGTCGAAGAGCCCGGCGAGCAGGCCCAGCTCGCCGAGGGCGGCGACCAGGGGGCGGTTGACCCGGCCCGGCTCGCCCTTCTCGGCGAGCGGCCGCAGATGCTCGGCCGCGAGGGCGCGGAGCTCCGCACACCGGGCGGTCTGGCGTGGATCGAGTGAGAATACGGACATTCGGACCCCTGTCTCCCTCTGGCTCGCTCGCCTGCATCAGTTCTATCGCGCACCGTTGACTGTCGTCACCATCACGATACGCTCGATGGGCGACCCCACCACGACAAGGGGACGAACTCATGGAGCTGACCCCCTCGGCCCACCACGACACGTTCGCGCGCGACCATCTGCCGCCCGCCGACGCCTGGCCCCATCTGCTCTTCGACCTGCCGGAACTGGCCTACCCGGAGCGCCTCAACTGCGGGGCGGAGCTGCTCGACCGCACGGTGGAACGATTCGGCACGGAGCGTCCGGCATTCCGCGACGGAAGCGGGAATGTCTGGACATATGGACAGCTGGGCGAGCGGGTGAACCGGATCGCGCACGTCCTGACCTCCGATCTCGGCGTCCTGCCCGGCAACAGGGTGCTGCTGCGCGGCCCCACGACGCCCTGGCTTGCCGCATGCTGGCTCGCGGTGATGAAGGCGGGCGCGGTCGCCGTCACCGTCCTGGCCCAGCAGCGCGCCCAGGAACTGGCCGTGATGTGCGAGATGGCTCACTGCACCCACGCGCTGTGCGACATCAGGAGCGTCGACGACCTGGTCAAGGCCGAGGTGCCGGGACTGCGGATCACCGCCTTCGGCGGGGACTCCCCCGACGATCTGCTCTCCCTCGCCATGGGCCGACCGGACACCTACGAGGCGGTGGGGACGGCCGCCGACGACGTGGCCCTGATCGCGTTCACCTCGGGGACCACCGGGCGGCCCAAGGGGTGCATGCACTTCCACCGCGATGTCCTCGCGGTCGCCGACACCTTCTCGGCGCACGTCCTGCGCCCCGAGCCGGACGACGTCTTCGCCGGCTCGCCCCCGCTCGGCTTCACCTTCGGCCTCGGCGGGCTCGTCCTCTTCCCCCTGCGGGCCGGGGCCAGCGCGCTGCTGCTCGAACAGGCGGGACCCAAGCAGCTGCTGAAGGCGATCGCCGACCACCAGGTGTCCGTGCTGTTCACGGCGCCGACCGCGTACCGGGTGATGCTGGAGGAGATCGACCGGCACGGCGGGCACGACGTCGCTCCGCTGCGCTCGCTGCGGCGTTGCGTCTCGGCGGGCGAGAACCTGCCGGCCGCGACCTGGGACGCCTGGCACCGGCGGACCGGGCTGAAGCTCATCAACGGCATCGGAGCGACCGAACTGCTCCACATCTTCATCTCGGCGGCCGACGGCGACATCCGCCCCGGCATGACCGGACGGCCGGTGCCCGGCTGGCAGGCGCGGGTGGTCGACCCCGCCGGCACGGAGGTCCCCGACGGCCAGGAGGGCCTGCTCGCGGTGCGCGGGCCGGTCGGCTGCCGGTATCTGTCGGACCCGCGGCAGGGCGAGTACGTCCACGACGGCTGGAACGTCACGGGCGACACGTACGTCCGCGACGCGGAGGGCTACTTCCGCTACGTGGCCCGCGCCGACGACATGATCATCTCGGCCGGTTTCAACATCGCGGGCCCCCAGGTCGAGGAGGCGCTGCTCGCCCACCCGGACGTGGTCGAGGCGGCGGTGGTGGGTCAGCCGGACGAGTTGCGCGGCCAGATCGTGGTCGCGTACGCGGTCGTACGGGACGGGGTGCCGCGCGACGCGGACACGGCCGGGGCGCTGCGGGCGTTCGTACGGGCCCGGCTGGTGCCGTACAAGAGTCCGCGCAAGATCGTCTTCCTGGACGCGCTGCCGCGGACGGCGACGGGGAAGCTGCAGCGATTCCGGCTGCGCGCGGGGCCCGAGGACACCCCCTAGAGTGATCACGTGGCCGAGCAGCACACCCCCCGTTCCCTGATCGTCTCGCTGTACGGCGCGTACGGCCGCGGCCTCGCGCCGGGCGAGGAGCCGTTGCCCGTGGCCGAGCTGATCCGCCTCCTCGCGGTGCTCGGCGTGGACGCGCCGTCGGTGCGGTCGTCGGTGTCCCGGCTGAAACGGCGCGGCCTGCTGCTGCCGCGCCGGACGGCGGACGGCGCGGCCGGGTACGCCCTGTCGGACGACGCGCGCCAGCTCCTGGCCGACGGCGACCGCCGGATCTACACCCGTACGGAGCCCCAGCTCTCCGACGGCTGGGTCCTCGCCGTCTTCACCGTCCCCGAGGCCGAGCGCCACAAGCGCCATCTGCTGCGCTCGCGGCTGGCGCGGCTGGGCTTCGGGTCGGCGGCCCCGGGCGTCTGGATCGCCCCGGCGCGGCTGTACGAGGAGACCCGCCACACCCTGGAGCGCCTGGAGCTCTCCGCGTACGTGGACCTCTTCCGGGGCGAGCACCTGGGCTACGCGGCGACGGCGGAGGCGGTGGGCCGCTGGTGGGACCTGCCGTCGATCGCCAAGCTCCACGAGGAGTTCCTCGCGGCCCACGAGCCGGTCCTGCGCGCCTGGACGGCCTCCCCGGGCTCGGCGGAGGACGCCTACCGGGACTACCTCTTCGCCCTCGACTCCTGGCGCCGCCTCCCGTACGCGGACCCGGTCCTCCCCGCCGAACTGCTGCCGCAGGACTGGCCCGGCGCCCGCTCCGCGGCGGTCTTCGCGGCGCTGCACGAGAGGCTTCGGGACCGCGGGGCGGAGTTCGTGCAACCGGACGTGGACGCCGACCGCCGTACCGGGGCATGAGCGCACGGTCGGTTTCGGTGCCGGGTCCCCGCCCGACGGGCGTCAGAGCGTGAGTCTCGGCTTCGGGGCGTCCGTCCGGCCCGTCGGGGGCTTGCGGCTGCCGGCGCGGTACGGGGGTGGCCAGGGGGCCGCCGCGCCCTGGTAGTTCTGGTCGGCGGCCGCATGCAGGGTCCAGTGGG
The DNA here is from genome assembly GCF_042735655.1 of Streptomyces sp. NPDC059567. Lineage (NCBI taxonomy): Bacteria > Bacillati > Actinomycetota > Actinomycetes > Kitasatosporales > Streptomycetaceae > Streptomyces > Streptomyces sp. NPDC059567. The sequence continues at coordinate 226,016 of NZ_JBHWBS010000002.1, forward strand.
GGTCGTGGAGGTGGGGGCGGGCAAGGGCGCAGAGGTCGGCGCGGCCGGCCAGGAGGAGGGAGTTGACGTCGTCCCAGGAGGAGATCGCGCCGACCGCGATCACCGGGACGGCGAGCGCGTTGCGGATCCGGTCGGCGTACGGGGTCTGGTACGAGCGGCCGTACTCGGGACGCTCGTCGGGGACCACCTGGCCGGTGGAGACGTCGAGGGCGTCGGCGCCGTGGGCGGCGAAGGCGCGGGCGATCTCGACCGCGTCCTCGGCCGTCGTACCCCCCTCCGCCCAGTCGGTGGCGGAGATGCGGACGGTCATCGGCCGGTCCTCGGGCCATGCCTCGCGGACGGCGTCGAAGACTTCGAGCGGGAAGCGCAGCCGGTTCGCGAGCGCCCCGCCGTAGGCGTCGTCGCGCCGGTTGGTCAGCGGGGAGAGGAAGCCGGAGAGCAGATAGCCGTGCGCGCAGTGCAGTTCGAGCAGGTCGAAGCCGGAGCGGGCGGCCCGTCGGGCGGCGGCCGCGAACTCCTCGCGCACGGCGGTCATCCCGGCCCGGTCCAGGGCATGCGGGATCTGGTTGACGCCGGGCCGGTACGGGAGCGGTGAGGCAGCGGTCAGGGGCCAGTTGCCGTCGGGGAGCGGCTGGTCCATGCCCTCCCACATCCTGCGGGTGGAGCCTTTGCGGCCGGAGTGGCCGAGCTGGACGCCGATCGCGGTGCCGGGCGAGCGGCCGTGGACGAAGGTGGTGATCCTGCTCCAGGCCGCCTCCTGCTCGTCGGTCCAGAGGCCGGTGCAGCCGGGGGTGATCCGGCCCTCGGGGCTGACGCAGACCATCTCGGTCATGACGAGCCCGGCGCCGCCGAGCGCCCGCGCCCCGAGGTGGACGAGGTGGAAGTCGCCGGGGAGGCCGTCCTCGGCGACGTACATGTCCATCGGCGAGACGACGACCCGGTTGCGGAGGGTCAGTCCGCGCAGCCGGAACGGGGTGAACATCGGCGGGGTGCCGGGCGGACAGCCGAAGTCGCGCTCGACGGAGCCGGTGAAGGCGGGGTCGCGCAACCGCAGGTTGTCGTGGGTGACGCGGCGGCTGCGGGTGAGGAGGTTGAAGGCGAACTGCCGGGACGGCTGGTCGAGATAGCCGTCGAGCTCCTCGAACCAGCGCAGGCTGGCCGCCGCCGCCCGCTGGGTGGATTCGACGACCGGCCGGCGTTCCGCCTCGTACGCGGCGAGCGCCTCGGCCAGGGTGGGCTGCTCCTCCACGCAGGCGGCGAGCGCGAGGGCGTCCTCGACGGCGAGCTTGGTGCCGGATCCGATGGAGAAGTGCGCGGTGTGGGCGGCGTCGCCGAGGAGGACGGTGTTGCCGTGGGACCAGCGTTCGTTGACGACGGTACGGAACGCGGTCCACGAGGAGTTGTTGGAGCGCAGGGCACGGCCGCCGAGCGCCTCGGCGAAGAGCTTGGCGCAGCGGGCGGTGGACTCCGCCTCGTCGAGCTCGTCGAAGCCGGCGGCTCGCCACACCTCCTCGCGCATCTCCACGATGACGGTGGAGGAGTCGGCGGAGAACGGGTAGCCGTGGAGCTGCATGACGCCGTACTCGGTCTCGGCGATCTCGAAGCGGAACGCGTCGAAGGCGAAGTCGGCGGCGAGCCAGATGTACCGGCAGCGGTGGGTGGTGAGCGTGGGCCGGAAGACGTCCGCGTGGGCGTCGCGGGTCCGGCTGTGGACGCCGTCGGCCGCGACGACCAGGTCGTGTGTGGAGGCGAGGACGGCGGCCGGTGGGGCCTCGGTGCGGAAGCGGAGCCGTACGCCCAGCTCGGCGCAGCGGGCGTGCAGGATCTCCAGGAGCCGGCGGCGGCCGAGCGCGGCGAAGCCGTGGCCGGTGGAGGTGAGGAGGTGCCCTCGGTGGGCGATGTGGATGTCGTCCCAGCGGACGAACGCGTCCTGGAGGGCGCGGTACACGGTGGGGTCGGCGTGCTCGATCCCACCGAGGGTCTCGTCGGAGAGGACGACGCCGAAGCCGAAGGTGTCCTCGGGGGCGTTGCGCTCCCAGACGGTGACCTCGCGCCCGGGGTCGAGCCGCTTGAGCAGCGCGGCGGCGTAAAGCCCACCGGGCCCGCCGCCGACGACCGCGACGCGCAGCGGCGCGGGGACGCGGGTCCCGCCCGGGCGCGCAGCCTCCGGCCGAAGCGCGCCGGTGCCGCCCGGCCCGGGCTCCTGCGGCCCGGCCGTCTCCGAACCGGGCATCTCCCGCCCGGCCGCCTCCCGCCGGGGCATCCCCGAACCGGCCGTCTCCGAACCGGCCGTCTCCGAACCGGCCGTCTCCGAACCGGCCGCCTCCCGCCGGGGCGCGGCGAAGACGCCCTGCCCGGAGCGGACGCCCGGTGCGCCGAGGCCGCCCGACGCACCGCCCGTGGCTCGGGCGGGCGTCGTCGTCACCGGCCCCGCCACTTCGGGGGGCGCTTCTCGGTGAACGCCGCGTGGAACTCGGCGTAGTCCTCGCCGTTCATCAGCAGCGCCTGGGTGTTGGCGTCCAGCTCGACGGAGGCCGCGAGCGGCATGTCCAGCTCGGCGGTGAGCAGGGCCTTCGTCTGGGCGTGGGCGAGGGCTGGTCCGTCGGCGAGGCGGCGGGCCAGCTCGGCGGCGCGCGCGTCGGCGGCGCCGTCCTCGGTGAGCTCGCTGAGCAGGCCGATCCGCTCGGCCTCGGGCGCGCGGACCGGTTCGCCGAGCATGAGCAGCCGGGTGGCGTGGCCGAGGCCGACGACCCGGGGCAGCAGATAAGCCGCGCCCATGTCGCCTCCGGAGAGCCCGACGCGGGTGAAGAGGAAGGCGAAGCGGGCGCTCGGGTCGGCGATCCGGAAGTCGGCGGCGAGGGCGAGGACCGCGCCCGCCCCGGCCGCGACGCCGTGGACGGCGGCGATCACCGGGAAGGGGCACTCCCGGATCGCTCGGACGACCTGTCCGGTCATCCGGTTGAAGTCGAGCAGCTGCGCCGTGTCCATGGAGAGCGTCGCGCCGATGATCTCGTCCACGTCGCCGCCGGAGCAGAACCCACGGCCCTCGCCGCCGAGGACGAGCGCGCGCACGGCACGTTCCCGGGAGAGTTCGGCGAGCAGATCGCGCAGGTCGGCGTAGGCGCCGAAGGTGAGCGCGTTGAGTTTCTCCGGGCGGGCGAAGGTGACGGTGGCGACGCCGTCGTCGACGGTCAGCCGCAGATGGTGCCAGCGCTCGGTACGGGGTGCGGAGCCGATAAAGGGGCTCATACGGAACGGCCTCCCTTCCTCCTGTTCGGAGCGTATCACCGTGCCGTGACTGTCGTCACGAGCACGCGATACGACGGAGGTCGGCTCGCACCGCCGAAGGCCCCCCCGACCGGGGACTCAGGGCCTCGTCGCGAGGGAGGGGGTGCCCATGGGTTTCACTCTTACGGTTCGTAAGGTTGAAAGTAGGACGTCCCGGGACGCGCCGTCCTCCCCCGCCCTCCCCGCCGAACGGACCCAGCCATGGTCGAAGCCACCGACCCCACCACGTGGCGCATCCACCTTCCGCACACCACCGCGGCCGTGCCGATCGCCCGCGCGCTGGTCCGCACGGCGCTCACCGACCTCGACGCGCCCGCCGACAGCGACACGGCGGAGCTGCTGACCGCCGAGCTGGTCGCCAACGCCGTCGAGCACACCGACGACGAGGACCCCATCGAGCTGGTCGTCGAGCTGCTCCCGGGCGGCTGTCAGGTCGAGGTGCACGACCGGCGGCCGGCCCGCCCCGGAGAGCTGATCGGCCCGGAGCCGGGCGACTGGCCCGACCCCTGGCAGGAGCACGGCCGCGGCCTGCTGCTCATCCGCGCGCTCAGCAGCGACTGCGGCCAGCGCCCCACCGCGCACGGAAAGGCGGTCTGGTTCACCCTTCCCGCGATACCGGCACAGCGTCGGTCGGCGTAGCCTCGGCCCGAGCAGCGGCCGGCGGCAGGGCTTCGGCCCCGACAGCGGCGGACGGCACGGCCGTGACCAGGCGCGAGTTGCGGCGCCCGTAGAACGCGTACACCAGTGCGCCGACGGCGAGGAAGACCGCGAACTGCACCCAGGTCTCCCAGCCGGTGCCCCAGATCAGATAGAGACAGAAGGCGACGCCCACCAGCGGGCTGACCGGATAGAGCGGCACCCGGAAGGAGCGCGGCAGCTCCGGATCGCGACGGCGCAGCACGATCACCGCGATGTTCACGACGGCCATGACGGCCAGCGTGCCGATCGTCGTCAGACCGACCACGACGTCGAGCGAGGAGAAGGCGGCCGGGACCGCGAAGACGGCGGCCACGATCCAGGTGTTGGCGACCGGGGTCGCGCTCTTCGGCGAGACCCGCTCGAAGACCCGGGGGACGAGCCCGTCGCGGGACATCGACATCAGGATGCGGGTCTGTCCGTACATCACCGCGAGGACGACGGACGCGATCGCGACGACCGCACCGAAGGCGATGACCCCGCCGCCGACCGTCGACCCGGTGACCTGGTCGACCACGAGCGAGAGCGCGGCCGGCTTGTCGCCGACGGCGTCGGCGCCGAGCGCCCCGATCGCGGAGAGCGCGACCGCGCCGTACAGCACCGTGACGACCCCGATGCAGATGAGGATGGCGAGAGGGATGGTGCGGCGGGGGTTCTTCACCTCTTCACCGGCGGTGGTGATCGCGTCGAAGCCGATGTACGAGAAGAACGCCAGCGAGGCCCCCGCGGTGATCCCGGCGGCGCCGTGTCCGGCGAACGGCGAGAGGTTGCCGTCCTGGAAGGCGGTGAACCCGATCGCGCAGAAGACGATCAGGACCCCGATCTTGAGGACGGCCATCGCGGCCGTCGCCCGGGCGCTCTCCCGGATCCCGCGCACCAGCAGCACGGCGGCGAGAAGGATGACGACCACCGCCGGCAGGTTGATCATCCCGCCGTCGGCGGGACCGGAGGAGAGCGCGGCGGGCAGCCGAAGGCCGATGAGGCTGTCGAGCAGCTCGTTGAGGTACTGGCTCCAGCCGACCGCGACCGCCGACACCGAGACCCCGTACTCCAGGAGCAGACACCAGCCGACGAGGAAGGCGACCCGCTCGCCGAGACTCGCGTAGGCGAAGGAGTAGGAGGAGCCGGAGACGGGGATCGCGCTGCCGAGCTCCGCGAAGGACAGCGCGGTGAAGATACAGGTGATCGCGGCCAGGACGAAGGAGATCACGACGGCGGGGCCGGCCTCGGCGACGCTGTCGGACAGGCCGACGAAGATGCCGGTGCCGACGATCGCGCCGACGCCGAAGCACACGAGCTGGAAGAGGCCCATGGTGCGCTTGAGGCCGTGGCCCTCGAGGTCCGCGCCGGATTCGGCGATCAGCTGCTGGGGGGATTTGATCCGCGACGCGGACGGGGACATGCGGTGGTTCTCATCTCTGGTCGAGCACACGCGCACACGCACGCGTGGGTCACACACACGTGGGGTCCGAGCGTGCGAGCTCGAACCCCACCAATCGACCGATGGTAACCATGGGTGCGCATATCCACCCAATCGGACGTATCGCTATCCGACGACGGGCGCCATGGTCGCGACCAGGACCGCCTTGATCGTGTGCATCCGGTTCTCGGCCTCGTCGAAGACGACGGAGTACTCCGACTCGAAGACCTCGTCGGAGACCTCCAGCTCGGTCAGCCCGTGCCGGGCGTGGATGTCACGGCCGACGGCCGTGCCCAGGTCGTGGAAGGCCGGCAGGCAGTGCAGGAACCGCACGTCCGCCTTCCCCGTGGCGCGCAGGACGTCCATGGTCACGGAGTAGGGGGCGAGGTGGGCGATCCGCTCGTCCCAGATCTCCTTGGGCTCACCCATGGAGACCCAGACGTCGGTGGCGACGAAGTCGGCGCCGTGGACGCCCGCGGCGACGTCATCGGTGAGCGTGATCGTCGCGCCGCTCGTCTCGGCCAGCTTCCGCGCGGAGGCGACGACCTCCGCGGCCGGCCAGTACGCCTCCGGGGCGACGATCCGCACGTCCATGCCGAGGAGGGCGCCGGTGACCAGGTAGCTGTTGCCCATGTTGAAGCGGGCGTCGCCGAGGTAGGCGAAGGTGACGGCGTTCAGCGGCTTGTCCGTGTGCTCGGTCATCGTCAGGACGTCGGCGAGCATCTGGGTGGGGTGCCAGTCGTCCGTCAGACCGTTGAAGACGGGGACGCCCGCGTGGGCGGCGAACGCCTCGACGTGCGCCTGACTGTCGCCGCGGTACTCGATGCCGTCGAACATCCGGCCGAGGACGCGGGCGGTGTCCTTGACCGACTCCTTGTGCCCGATCTGCGAACCGGAAGGGTCGAGGTAGGTCGTGGAGGCGCCCTGGTCGGCCGCGGCGACCTCGAAGGCGCAGCGCGTCCGGGTCGAGGTCTTCTCGAAGATCAGGGCGATGTTCTTGCCGCGCAGCCGCTGGACCTCGTTGCCCGCCTTCTTCGCCGCCTTCAGCTCGGCGGCCAGGTCGATCAGACCGCGGAACTCCTCGGCGGTGAAGTCCAGCTCCTTGAGGAAGTGGCGGCCGATGAGGTCGGTGGCCATGGGGTGCTCCTGGGTACGGTCGGATACGGCGAACGAGTCAACGCCTGGAAGTCTATACGCTGATCAGCATGTCTATACAGTGATGCGGCCCACTCGTAGCCCCACCGAAACCGATACCTTCGCGGGGGGGGGGGGGGGCGCCCCCCCCCCCCCCCCCCCCCCCCCCCCCCCCCCCCCCCCCCCCCCCCCCACCCCCCCCCCCCCCCCCCCCCCCCCCCCCCCCCCCCCCCCCCCCGCCGCGCAGGGGGGCGGGCGGGGCCCCCCCCCGCGCCGCCGCCCGGTCCCTCACACCGCGTCACGCTCCACCGGGCAGCTCATACAGCGCGGCCCGCCCCTGCCCCGCCCCAGCTCGCTGCCCGGGATCTCGATCACCTCGATGCCCTGCTTGCGCAGATGGGTGTTGGTGGTGACGTTCCGCTCGTACGCCACGACCACGCCCGGCTCGACGGCGAGCACGTTGCAGCCGTCGTCCCACTGCTCGCGCTCCGCCGCGTGGACGTCCTGCGTGGCGGTGAGGACGCGGATGTCCTGGAGGCCGAGCGCGGCGGCGATCGCGCTGTGCATCTGCTCCGGAGGGTGGTCGGTGACCCGGAGCGACTGCCCCTCGTCGCCCGGTTCGATCGTGTACGAGCGGAGCATGCCGAGCCCCGCGTACTGCGTGAAGGTGTCCTGGCCGACCATCGTCATCACCGTGTCGAGGTGCATGAACGCGCGTCGCTTCGGCATGTCCAGGGCGATGATCGTCCGGGCCGAGCCGGCCGCGAACATCCCGCGGGCCAGCATCTCCACCGCCTGCGGGGTGGTCCGCTCGCTCATCCCGATGAGGACGGCTCCGTTGCCGATCACGAGGACGTCGCCGCCCTCGATCGTGGACGGGTAGTCGGCCTGGCCCTCGGACCAGAGGTGGAAGTTCCCCGCCTCGGGGCCGGTGAAGAGCGGATGGTGCTTGTAGATCGCCTCGAAGTGGACCGTCTCGCGCTGGCGGGCGGGCCAGCGCATCGCGTTGATGGAGACGCCGTCGTAGATCCAGGCGGAGGTGTCCCGGGTGAAGATGTGGTTCGGCAGCGGCCTGAGGACGAAGTCGTCCAGGTCCATGACGTGGAAGCGGACCGAGGTCGGCTCGCGGTGCACGGCCAGGAACTCCCGCTTCGTCATCCCGCCGACCAGCGCCTCGACGAGCTCGGAGGCGTCGAGGGAGTCGAAGGCGGCGCGCAGATGGTCGGCGGCCAGCGGGCCGTACTCCTTCTCGTCGAAGACCCGGTCGAGGACGAGCTTGCGGGCGGCGGGCAGTTCGAGGGACTCGCGCAGGAGATCCCCGAAGAGATGGACCTCGACGCCCCGGTCGCGCAGGACGTCGGCGAATCCGTCGTGCTCCTGCCGGGCCCGGCGCACCCAGAGCACGTCGTCGAAGAGGAGAGCGTCCTTGTTGGAGGGTGTCAGCCGCTTCAGCTCCAGATCGGGCCGGTGCAGTATGACGCGGCGGAGCCGCCCGGCCTCGGAGTCGACATGGAATCCCATGCGCCCATCCTGACGGAGCCAGGCGGCTCGCGCGTGGTTCTCGGATCGGTCGATCCGGGTCACGTCGCGTAGTACGAGACGATCACGGCGAGGGCCGAGACCATGAAGGCGACGAGGGTGAGGACGACGATCTTGCCGTCGCCTCCGAAGGAGGCCGCCGGGGGCGGTTCGGGCCGTCGGGAGGGTGGGGGCGGAGCGGTGGGTCGCGGTGGTGGTGGGGGTACGGGCGTGGGTGCGGGCGACGGACGCGTGGCCCGGGGCTGGTGCTGGGGCTGGGCGTACGCCTCCCTGAGGAGCGCCCGCCAGACGTCCTCGGGGAGCCCCGGCCTCTCGTCGTCCACGATCTGCCGGAACGCGGACCGCGCGGCGGGGACGGGGCTCGACCGGAGGCCGGACAGCAGCGCGACGAGCGCGCCGGTCGGGACGTCGCCCTCGTCGAGGAGGGGACGGACGGCCCAACGGTGCAACGCGGCGGCGTTGGCGGCGCGTTCGGCCTCGCCGGGCTCGCCGGGCTGGGTGGAGCGGGGCGCCGTCGCGAACAGCTCCTGCTCGATCACGAGGTCGCGGAACTCCCTCCGAAGCGGATGGCCCCAGGATGGCAGGCGTCGGGCGACCTCCCTCATGAGCAGCGTGGTGACGGCGTACGGCTGGGGCCGGCGGAGCGCGTCGAGCAGCTCGCCGTCGCCCCCGGCCCGTACGGACGCCTCCGCGTCCTCGGCGGAGGCGGCGAGCCGCCGTACGAGTCCGGTCTCCACGGCCCTCGCCCGCCCGCGCGGCCGGGGCAAACGCCTCCGCGCGCCCCGTTTGGGCCCGCTCCAGGCGGGATCCACGACGTGCACGTCCGCCGGCGCGTGGGCGGGCGCGGGGGATACGTCCCGTCGGACCCCGAAGTCGTGCGCCGCGCGCCCCTCCTCGCGGTGGCCGCCGTACGGGAGCCGATCCGCGCGCGGCGTCCCGGCTCCGGGCTCCTCGCGGCGTACCCCGGACTCCTGGTGCCCCCGAGCCACCGGCGGATCGTGGGGCGCCACGCCGCCGTCATACGCGTCCCCCGCCGGCCACGCCTCGCGGGAGCGTGCGACACCCCCGGACGCCTCCCCGGCGCCCTCCGGCCCCCGCCCCTCACGGGGCTCGCGCCGTGCCTCGCCACCGCGCGGTGCGCCGACGACGCCGTACGCGTTCCCCGTCCCGGGCGGGCCGGAGTGCGGGCCGCCCCGGCCCTCGGGGTCTCCACCGGCCCCGCGTGAGCCCCCGACGGCGTACGTATCCCCCGCCGGCCACGCCGTGCGGGCGCCCGCGTCGTCCCGGGGCGTCTCCCCGGCGCCCGCCGGGCGCCGCTCGCGTCGGGTCTCCGCCGCTCCGCGGGTCCTCGCCCTGTCGAGCACGGCGAGTGCCCGCTCCGCCGTCTCCAGCAAGGGGAGGTCGCCCGACCCCGGTACCGCGCCCAGCGCGTCGGCGACGTTCGGTGGGTGGTGCTCGGCGGCCTCGGAGAGGGACCACAGGTGGTGGTGGACGAGTCGGGCCGCTGTCTCCTCCGCGCGGTCGCCGAGGCGTTCGCGCGGGTCGACGCGGCGACGGTCGGTGTTCCGGCTCGCCGCGCCCGCCCACTTGCCGACGAACACGAAGCGCAGCGCGGGCAGTTCGACGGTGTCGTGGCTCGCGAAGGTCCAGCGCCGGTCGGGGAGGAGCCCTCCGAACATGCCGTGCAGCCCCCACAGCACGGGACACGCCGTGTCCCCCCGCTCGTCGAGCAGGGTGAACCGCGCCTTCGGGTTGCGCAGCAACTCCGCCGTCGTTCCGACGAGTTCGGCCTCCACACCCTGAAGGGCGATCGGCCCGGCCGCGCGCTCCAGCGCCTGTGCCGGTACGACGGGGAGCGGGCCGCGCACCTCGGCGAGGGGAAGCGCGGCCCCCTCCCAGTTCCACCCGTGCAGGCCCAGGCAGGTGGCGGGATCGAGCAGCTCGGCCGAGCCGACGAGGGCGTGGCAGATCACGGAGGACCGTCCCCCGGGGTCCGTCCAGGGCGTACGGCGTATCAGCAGGACCCCCGCGCGCTGGTGCAGCCGGAGCAGCGCGGGCCGGGTCTCCTCGCCGCTCGCCCTCAGCAGCGCGCCGAAGATCCCGAAGACGGTCTCCACCTCCTCGTGCGGCGCCGACCAGGCCACGGGGCCGAACCCGGTGCTGCCGGAGACGTTCTCGCTGTCCCAGCGGAAGACGATCTGGTCGACCTCGTTCTCCGACCGTGCCATCAGGCTCTCCCCTCGCTCGGTTCCGCCTCGGGAAGCAGCCCGCACATGGCGAAGATGGACAGCAGCGGTGCGAGGACCCGGCGCGACCGGGCCCCGTGGGGGAACCGGTCCCCCTTGGCCTCCCCGCCGGTCGCCGCGACGAAGTGCAGCGTGCAGCGCGCACAGTCGTCGAAGGGCTTGAGCCAGGCGGGGCTCGCGTGATGGGACAGGAACGCGTAGGCGTCCCGGCTCTCGGCGCGCAGCGCCTCCCGGTCCAGCCGCCGGGGCAGCGCGCGGCCGAGCCAGCGGTCGACGGCCGGTTCGAAGCGCACCAGGTCGGACTTGTTGACGGCGATGGCCGCCGGCGCGCCCACCAGGCCGCCGTTCTGCCGCGGGATCCGGTTGAGGACCGTCGTGAACGCCTCGTCCCCGAGGTCCCGGCGGGGCAGGCCGTTCTGTTCGCGCACCGGGTCGAGCGATGGCATCCGCAGCGCGCGCAAGGGGTCGAGGACGAAGACGAAGGCGTCGACGCCCATCAGGAAGCGGGCGACCTCCCCGTCCTGGGCCAGGTCCTCACCGGCCAGGTCGAAGAAGACGACGGGCCGGGGCAGTGTGCCGCGCGCGGAGACGAGCAGCCCGTCGGCGAACCGGGCGAAGGTCTGCTGGCCCGTGCGGCCCAGCTGTCGTCCCTGCTGGAGACTCTGCACCCGCTCCCGCAGATAGGTGCGGTGTGCCTCGGGGTTGAGCGGCAGGCACTTCAGACCGTAGGGCTCCAGGCCACCGAGTTCGACCTCGCCGAGCATGGCTGCGAGCAGATGGGTCTTGCCCACGGAGGAGCTGCCGACGAGGGCGATGGACAGCGGCTCGCCGTTGGTGAGGTAGGGGACGGGGAGTTCGTGCGCCTCCTCGCCCTGCCCGGCATGCGGGCACAGGTGGTACGCCTTGCGCAGGGCGTCCTGCCGGATGTCGGGACGGTGCTCGCCGCTGAGGTCGAGCGGTATCCGGTTGCCCTTGGCGTCGATGGTGACGAGCAGGCGCTCGTCGTACTCGACGGGGACCAGGCAATGCGGGCACATCCGCCCCCGCGTCGGCGGCGGGGAGGGTGCCGGCGCGGCCGGCGGCGGTGGCGGGGTGGGGTCGGGGTCGCCGCCGCCGAAGAACCGGTCGCGCAGGGAGCGCTTCGGCGGCACCAGGTCGTACGGATTGCGCGGACCGTCGTAGGAGCCGGCCGGAGTCCCGTACGAGGGGTGCGAGGGGCTCTGCCCTGTCGCCCTCGACACCTCGCGCTTGCGGGCGAGTTGGGCGTCGTACTCGGCGCGGCCCCGGCTGAGCGGATCGGCGGTGCCGACCGCCGTGGCGAGCGGGTCCGGGACATGGAGGAGCCGCATCAGTTCGACGGGGGACGGCCGCGCGGCCGCTTCCGTGGCGAACAGGCCGCTCTGTTCGAGCGCCGCGAGGCGCCGGTAGTCCCCCAGGTCCTCGGGCGGGCCCTCGCCCGGATCGGGGTGGCCGGAGAGCAGGTGGTAGCCGAGCCTGGCCACCGACCACAGGTCGTCGCGGGTGTCGGCCACGCCCCGTCCCGCGCGCTGTTCGGGCGAGGCCCAGGGCGCCGCGCCGAAGACCTCGCGGGACTCGCCGGTGCGCAGCGCCGCGTACGGCTCGCAGAGCCGCACATGGGTGCCGTCCCAGCGGACGGTGTCGGGCGCGATCGCCCGGTGCACCAGCCCGACCTCGCTCAGGAGGCGTACCGCCAGGGCGAGTTGGGCGATGATGTGCTGCTGCTCGTCACCGCCGAGGCGGTCGCGGCACTCGGTGAGCGGCGTGCCTCCCGGTGTCCGGTAGAGCACGAAGGGCTCGGCGCACTCGAGGTCGAAGCCGATCACCCGGGTGAAGACCTCGCCGAACTTCTCGGCGCCGTAACGCCGTTCGAGGGCGACGGCGGCGGAGACCTCCCGTTCGAGCATCTCGTACGCCCGCGGGTCGCCCTGCGCGGAGAGCGGCAGCCGGAACTGCAGCGCCGGCCAGCCGGTGCTCAGGGTGACCTGCCGGGCCAGGACGCCGGCGCGGCCGGGGAGCCTGCGGTCCTCGCCGTAGCGGACGGCGAACCTGATCGGCTCCTCCCGATACGTGCGGAACTCCAGCTCCTCCTGCGGGCCGGGGCGCTGTGGCGCTTCCGCCTCGGTCATGACGTTCCCGCCCCTTCTTCCCTGACGATGCGGACCACGTCGCCGCGCAGCGGAACGAGACGCAGGATGCCCGCGTGGCGTCCCGCGCGCGTCCACACCACGTCCTCGGTCGTGCCCCGCCAGATGTCGTCGCCGGTGGCACCGCGGCGCATCGCCTCGGGCACGAAGCGGACCTGGCGGGTGGCGGAGGGGTCGTGGGACAGCAGCCGCAGATGCTCGGGGCCGCAGAGCGGCACCGTACGGTCGGGGTCGTCGTCGGCCGCGAGCAGCCGGGCGACCGCGTCCGGCGCCACTCCGGTGAGCCGGGCCGCGTCGGGGCGCTCGCCCCGGTCCGCGGCGCCGGGCGGCGGGGAGGCGGCCACGTCGCGCTCCAGCCGGACCCGGGTTTCGTGGAGCAGCTCCGTCAGCCGGTCGTCGAGCGGCAGCCGGCCGGCGTTCCCGGGGTCCCGTTCGATCCCGGCCCAGCAGCTGTCGAGGATGCGGACGGTACCGTCGACGAGGTCGGCGACGAGGGTGTCCACGAGGGCGGGTCCCCCGTCGCCGTACCGGCGTTCCAGCCAGTGCGGCGCGGCGCCGGCGGACCGCGGCGCAGCGGGGGGAGGCGCCGGGGCCGGGCCGGGTCCCGGCGGCGGCTCGTCCGGTACGTCGGACCAGGCGTCGTCTCCCGCGCTGTCCGCCCAGTCCTGCCAGCTCCACGCCGCGTTCGCCCCGGTCGCCGGGGCGTCGACGCGCTCCTCCTTCACCCCGCGGCCTTCGGACCCGGGCTCCACCCCGGGCTCGTACGCGTACGCGTCCGCGGTGGCCGCCAGTCCTCGCAGCAGCCGGGCGACGGCGCCGGCGCCGTCCGAGCAGTGGTGGCGCACCTCGGCGAAGAGCCAGTCGTGCACCGCGGTCGTGACGACGAGGGTGTGGATCTGCCGGACTGCCCGTCCGGCGCTCCCCGGGTCCACCCGGGCCCACCAGTCGTCCACGGCGCGTGTCCAGTCCCGCAGGGCGAGCGCCACGACGGCGGCGACGGCCACCGTCACGGCCACGGCCCCCGCCCAGAGGGGGAGGCCGAGGGCCTGGCCCACGCCCGCTCCGGCGGCGCCGCCCACGAGGCCGCCGAGGAGCCGGGGCGCGGCGCCCGTGCTGCCTCCGCCGTCGAGCCGTCCGTCCGGGGAGCGGTTGGGCCTGCGCCGCAGCATCAGATGGGCGAGGCCGGCGCTCAGGACGCCGACGGCGGGGCCGAGTGCCCACCCGGCGACGGGCCAGAGCCCCGCCACGAGGGCGAGGACGGCGGTGACCGCAGAGGCGACGGCCCGTGAGCCGCCGGCCGTGAACGGATGCTGTGCGGCCAGGCGGTTCCTCTCCTCCCGGCCGCAGATCTCGTCGAGGCGGGCCAACCGGGCGGCGCTGCCCGCCGGAGCGGTGCGCGAGGAGAGCGCGGCGAGCCGGGCGGCGACGGAGCGCAGCGGAAGGCCGCGCCCGATCAGATCGTGGGTGTGGTCGCGCAGCGCGGGAACGATCCCCGCGCGTGAGATCTCCCGTGGCATCTCGGGCAGTTCGATGCCCCGGTCCCGCAGCTGCCCGCGGTGCTCGGCGGTGAGCCGTGTGCCGCCCGCCGCGGCGAAGGCCTCGGCGACGGCGGTACGGAGGCGGGCCAGGGCGCCCGCCACCCGCTCGATGTCGCCGGGCAGGTCGGGCGTCCGGCCGGACCCGCCGAGCAGACCGGCCGGGCCCCGCACCCGGGTGTATCCCTCGACGGCGTCGTCCAGGGCCTCCTCGCAGGTACGCAGCAGGATTCCGGCCCGTCCCGGGGCGGGAATCCAGTCGTGACCGGAGAGGGAGCGCGGCACGGACTCGTCCAGGAGCACGGCGAGTTCGGCGGGGACGGTCTCGCTCGGCGCGAGGGCCGGCACGTCGGGTCCGGCCAGGCCCTCGACCGCCTGCCGCCAGGAGCGCGCGCGGGCCTCGTCGGTCAGGTCGTGCTCCAGGACGCGGGCGGAGGGGACCGCCACGCCCCGTACGACGTCCGCGAGCGCGCGGAGCACGGCGTCGAAGACCTCCGGGGTGGCCAGGACGTCGACGAGCGGGCGCAGCGCGGCGTCGTCGGGGTCGTCGAGCAGCCAGAGCACTCCCGCCCCCGGTGGCCGCAGCGTCAGCGAGCGGCTCAGGCTCCGCTGCCCGGGGGCGCCGACGGCCAGGCAGACGACCCGCGCGGGGCCGTAGGACGACAGGCGCTCGTGCAGGAGCTGGTGGGCGACGAGCCGGTCGGCGTCGTCGAGGACGAGGAAGCGCCGTTCGCCGCGGGGCTGCGGGGCGTCCAGGGCGGCGCGCACCGCGCCGTCGGGGTCGTGCACCCCGGCCCTCAGATCGAGGCACACGGCATGGCCGGGCACCGGGTGGTCCGGGGTCGCGCGGGGGTTCACTCCTCCTCACCGTCCAGGTCCCAGGGGTAGCGGGTGGTCTCGGGCGCCTCGGTGGGCTCGGGTGCCGGCCGCGTCCTGGGCCGCGGCTCGCGCGCGGACTCGGACTCGTACGACGGGCGCGGCTCCCGCTCGTACTCGGCACGGGGCTCGGACTCGTACGACGGGCGGAACCCGGGCTCGTACGGGGAACGGGGCTCGGACTCGTACGACGGGCGGAACCCGGGCTCGTACGGGGGACGGGGCTCGGGCACGTGGGGCGGCTCCGGGGCCGGGGCGCTCGGGGCGTGGCGTTCGAAGAGGGCGCGCAGGGTGGGGCGGGTGGCGCGGCCCGCCCCGGAGAAGCGCCTGTCCAGGGCGCCGGGGTAGGTCACCTCCCAGAAGTGGCGCAGCGGCACGAGCCACTCCGCGTCCTCCTCGCCGTACTCCGCGGTCAACTCCTCGATCAGGACGAGCTGGCGCGGGGCGACCTTCTCGACGAAGTGGACGAAGAGCGGCGAGGGGCCCGCGGGCGTGGTCGCGAGGCCCTTCGGCAGCGCGCGCATCAGCCGTTCGCAGAACTCCTCGATGATGCGGCCCTCGTCGAGCAGCGCCCAGCGTTCATAGGCGCGCAGCAGGCCCGCCCAGCTGGAGAGCGCCCCGTCGAAGCCCTCCAGGCGCAGCGACATGGTCGCGGACTCGCCCTCCTGGAGCCGGATCCGGACCAGTTCCGGCGAGTCGGCGGGACCCTCGATCCTGATGTGTCCGTTCCACATCGCGTTGAGCAGCCGGTGCAGGATCCGCTGCCGGTCCTCCTCGGTGGAGACCAGCCAGTCGTCCTGGTAGCCGAGCCGCTGCCGCCAGTGCAGGAAGTCGTCCTCGCCCGCCGAGTCCCGTGCGTCGGCCCAGACCTTGAGGACGCCTCGGACCTCGGAGATGTCGGTGAGGTTCATCCCGCTGCGGAACAGGACCACGGTGAGGGAGTCGGTGTCCACGGCCCGGTACTCCTGGGTCGCGCCGGCCGGCAGGTTCAGCTCCTCGCCCAGGTACTCGGCGGCGCGGGAGTCGGACTCGCTCGCCGGGTGCACGATGAGGATCTTCAGGGGCCCGCTGCCGTCCGGGCTGAAGCCCAGCGGGAGCAGCCCGGCGATACCGGAGCGGAACTGCTCCAGCCAGCGGACGTCGATCTTCGACTCGGCGGCCTCGTCGCCGGACGCGGCCCGCAGCAGCAGCTCCATGGAGGGCAGCAGCGGACGGGTGTAGCGGTCTTCGTTGGCCTCGCCGAAGAGCCGCTTGACGCGCTGCTCGACGACCTGCTTGATCACCTTGACCGGGGCGCCGGGCGAGGCGCGGACGGCGTCCAGGGCCGCGCGCCAGTCCTCGGGCCGGACCAGCCGGCCGAGGAGCGTGGCGGCGTCGACGTTCTCGGGCAGCCGTTCGCTCTGCGCGAGCCGGTCGAGGACGTCGTCGTAGAAGGCGCGCAGGCTGTTCTGCGGGGGCAGCAGATAGGTGATGCCGGTGCGGTCGTCGCGGTACAGCTCGCGCCTGCGGTCGGCGAAGAGCCGCCCCTCGTCCTGCTCGTGGGTGCGGAGCGCCTTGGTCAGCTCGCCGAGGTCGTGGACGATCCGGTGCAGTGCGTCGCGCCACTGCGGCTCGCCCGCCTCCCAGCCGCTGTGCCACAGCTTCCGCGCCCGCCACTGGTACCAGTCCTGCTGTTCGGCGAGCACGTCCTGTACGTCGGGATCGGTCCACCGCGCCGGTACGAGACCGGCGGCGCTGCGCTTGATGTGCGGGATCACGGGGGACGCGGTCTGGACGTGCGAGGGCCGTTCGGGAATGTTGCGCCGGTTGTCGAGCATTCCGGTGAACCCTTCCCTGGCGACCCGGTCGGGGTGGCCGGGGAGCCCGTTCAGGACGGCCTCCAGCTGGAAGGGCCCGATCTTGTCGAGCAGTTCACGGGCTCCGGTGCTCGGCTTGAACTCCTCGGTGAGGCGCGGGACTTCGCGGTCGAGCTGTCCCTCCAGGCGGGCGAGCGAGTCCTCCATGTCGCCGAGCCGGTCCCGCAGCGCCTTGGTGATCGCCCGGTTCCCCCGCGGGAGTTCCTCGGGATCGGGCACGTCCGGGGCCTCGCGGGTCCACAGCCGGCCGATGCCGGAGCGGTTGAAGAGCTCCCGCACGAGTTCGGGGGACTCGGTGGAGGGCCGGCGGGCCTTCTCGGTCATGCCGCGGACGGCCTGGGCGAGGAGGCGGGCGGCGACGATCTCGGCGAGGTCGTCGACCGGCACGGTGAGGGAGGCGGCGAGACTGCTGGACATGCCGCGGTAGCCGATGCCGGTACGGGCGGGGGTGGACCGCTCCACGCTCTTGTTCACGAAGCTGGCGGCGAAGGACTGGTAGTCGTCGTCCCCGCCGTGGCTGCCCGATCCGGTGTCCTCGCCGAGTTCGGTGCCGATGAGGGACATCACCATGGCGGTGATGGAGCGGCGCAGGTCCTCGGGCCGGATCACCGAGGGCTTGGAGAAGAGGAAGGCGGTCTGCACGGTCGAGGGCCGCAGCGCGACGACGCCCTCCCCCGGGTAGTGGACGCTGATCCGGCTGCGCTGTCCGATGTCGCCGACCTCGTCGAGGGCGTCCGGCACGTTCTGGTCGTCGACGAGCCGGGAGAGGTCCACCAGGGCGCGGGCCGCGTTCAGTTCGGCCTCCCGGCCGCCGCCCGCCTCGGGCGGGAACGCGGAGGGCATGACGACCAGCGGATAGATCTTCACGCCGCGCACCTTGGCGTGGCGGAACTCGTGCCCGATGAGGTGGAGGAAGTCGTAGAAGATGCCGGCTCCGGTGCCGCCGGCCACCGAGAAGGCGACGAAGACGTCGCACCCGCGGATCCGGCCGCCACCGACCCGCTGGAGGTCGCCGGCCGCGGTGCCGATGGCGCTGATGGCCTCGCGCAGCTGGCGCAGGACCGGTTCGAGGCCGGAGCGCATCGTCGCGAACAGCGCGGCGCGGCCCACGGTCGGCAGCTGGCCCGCGCCGTCGTGCAGGGGGGCGACCCGGGGCTGGCGGGCCTGCGGCGGCAGCCAGGACCGGGTCTCCTCGTGCAGGGCGATCCGCAACATGCGGGTCACCTCGGGCGAGGCGTCGAACTCGGCCGGCAGCAGATCGCGGATCACCCTGGACGTACGGGCGTAGGCCTGGCTCTCCGATCCCCTGGCCCGGAACTGCGGCTGCTGCCTCAGATCGCCCTCGCTGAAGTCCGCGTAGACGAACTGGAGGCATTCGGGCAGCTGGAAGGGGAGCCGCTTGCCCCCGTCGACGAGGTCGGTGCCGTCGGGCCCGCACAGCTCTCTGCGCAGGCTCCGCTCGAGTTCGCTGCCGATGCGTGCGCCGGTGCCGCCGAGGCCGACGAAGAGCATGGGCTGGTAGATCTTCATGTCGTGTCTCCCCTTGGGACCCTGTGCTGCGTGGTCCGGTCAGAAATTCGGGTCCCATGTGCTGGTGGTCGTGGGCTGCTCCCGGCGGCCCTCGTCGGTGTCGGGCGTACGGCTCCGGTCCCGGCCGGTGTCGCGGTCGCCGGGGGCGGGGGCGCGTCGACGGGGGACGCGGGCGCGCCAGCCGCCGGCACCGGGTGTCCGGTCCGTGCGCGTCGATCTGCCGTTGTCGGCCCGGCCGCCGGATGCGGCCTGTCCGCCACGGCCGGTGCGGCGGCCGTCGCCGACGACGAGCTCGAAGTCGTCGAGCCCGGCGGGCACTCCGGGGCGTACGGAGAACTCCCGCCCTCCGTTCGGGCGCAGCAGCAGTTCACCGGCGCCCGTGCGGCGCAGCCGGTGGGCCGAGGACGCGCCACGGGCGCGGCGCAGCGCGGGGGCCGTGCCCCTCGCCTCCTCGACCGTGAAGAGGTACTCGCCGCCGCTGCTCTGGCCGTTGCGGACGGTGAGCGTGCTGAGGGACTGTCCGTCGCGGAGGAGTTCGAGCCGGACCCCGGTCAGGTCCTTGCGGCGGCTGCGGGCGACCAGCCGGATGCCCGCGACGGCGCCGGCGAGCAGGACGGCCGCCGCCCCGCCGATCACCGCCCACCACCACCGGTCCCACCAGGTGGGGGGCGCCTCGACGCTTACGTCGAGGAAGGCGGTGTCGAGGGGCGGCCCGGCGTCACCGGTGTCAAGGACCTCGACCAGGCCGCCGAGTTCGCCGACGGGGGTGCTCTTCCCCACGGTGACGGTGAAGTCGAACCGGGTCTTCCGGCCCGCTTCGGCGGTGACCGTGGCCGGGGACACCTTCAGGTCGGAGCCGGCCGTCTGGTCCTTCAGGGCGAGGCGCAGGGTGTGCGGGCCGCTGTCGTTGTTGGTGATGTCGAGGGTGCCCCGCACGGTGTCTCCGGGGTGCACGGTCACCCGGTCGACGGCGAGCCCGGCGGTGACGACGGGGGTGCCCTCCGACCGAGTGGTGTTGAGCGGGCGGCGGTCGGAGGTGACGCCGGGCGCCGCCATGTCCGTGACGAGCGTCAGGTCGCCGGTGGCGGTGGCGGGGACGGTGATCCGGCCCGAGAACCGGACGTCGCCGGCCCTGCGATCGGGGGCGCGGCCGTCGTCGGTGAGGCGGACGGTGACGGGCGTGAAGCCGGCGCCGGTCAGTACGGCGGAGACCTTGACGCCTTCCAGCAGCTTGGGGTCGGTGATGACGACCCCGCGCCGGGTTTGCATCCGTACCTCGACGACGGCTTCCTGGCCGGCGCGCGGCGAGGCGGGGTCGAGCGTGACCTCGGAGCGCAGCCGGCCCTGCCAGATCGCCCGGACGGCGACCTCGCGGTCCCGGTGGCCCTCCGGGGCCTCGATGTGGACGCGCCAGCGGCCGGGCATCGGGTTCTTGACGCGCAGCGCCTCGACCGGACCGTCCTGTCCGCTGACCTCGAAGGTGGAGCCGTCGAACTCGCCCTGGGTGGGCACCTTGCGCCCGCTCGGGTCGTAGTAGGTCACCCGTACCTTGGGGTCGTGCTTGCCGACCGTGAGCGAGCCGTCGGTGGCGATGGGCGGGATGGTGACGGACAGGTCGGCGGGCGGCTTGCCGACGGTGCCGTGCGCGATCCGCGCGCAGCGGGCGGCCGCGAAGGTCTCCTGGAGCGCCTTGTCGATCTTCGCGGCGGTGTCGACCACGCGCATCTTCGGAGTGGCCTCGGGCAGGTCGGCGCAGCTGCCGCGGTGGCCGCCCTCGGCCATGGCGGTGAGCGCGGCGCGGTCGATCTCGCCGCCGAAGCCGAGCGGCCAGATCTGGACGGACGCCGCCCGGGCGCGGGCGAGTTCCTCGGCGAGCCGCTTCTCGCCGTTCGCCTGCCGGTTGGCCTTGTCGGTGCCGTACTCCGGGCTGTCGCTCACGTCGAGCTTGCCGTCGGTGAGCAGGAAGACGACCTTGGGCGTGTCCTTCCTGCCGTCCTCGGTGAGCCGGGAGACGGCCTGGCGGATCGCGGCGGGGAAGTCGGTGCCGGGTCCCATGCTCGCCGCGTCGCGCCGGGTCAGCCGCGGGACGCAGTCGCTGAGGTGCTGGCGGCCGGCCGCGTCGGCGACGGTGAGCGGGCAGACCTCCCGTACCGGGGACTGGCCGGCCTTCTCGGAGCTGCCGAAGCCGATGACGGTGGCCCGCGAACGCTCGGATATCTCACCCTGGCTGAGCAGCGCGGCCGCTTCGGTCTCGAGTGCCAGGTCCTTGTCGGCGAGGCTCGCGGACTGGTCGACGACGACGGCGAAGTCGATCGGGTCGGGGCCGTCGTCCGTCGGCGGGGCGGTCGGGGAGGCGGGGGTCCGCGGGGTCGCCGCGTCGGCGCCGGTCTGGCCCGCCGGGCCGGAGAGCGCGAGCAGCGCCCCGGCGAGGAGCAGGACGCCCCCGGTGTTTCTCCACTGCATTGTCTCTCACCACAGTTCGCTGAAGAGGGCCGGCAGCGCGCCGAGCACGAGGGAGCAGACGCCCAGGCGCAGCCACCGGTATTTCGCGGCGAGCACGACACCGTGCACGCTCGCCTGTTCGAGGAGCCAGCCGGTGGCGTCCTCGCCGGACGCCGTGAGCCGGTCGCGCAGCGCGTCCGGGGGCGCCCCCGCCGTCAGTTCGCGCAGGAGGGTGCGGTCGGCCCCTATGCGGGTGCGCGGCAGGACCACCGAGACGAGCATCAGGACCCCGGCCGTCCACAGCGTCCCGGCCATGACGAGCAGGGCGAGACCCGCGCCGGAGCCGGGCAGCGGGCCGTTGTCCCGGGAGAAGACCACCGCGAGGAAGGCGAGGGCGCCGGAGAGCAGGATCGCCGCCTTGGTGTCGGCCCGGCCGATGTCCTCGCGGACCGTGACGAGGAGCCGGTCGGCCATGAAGCGGAGGTCTTCGGGGTCGGGAGCCGGAAGGGACGTCGGAGGTACGGGGTCGGGGGCTGCGGGCGGCGCCGTCGGGGACGTGGGGTCGCGGGGCGCCGGGGGCGGGACGGGCGCGGGCGTGGTCATTCGGCGTCCCAGTCGTCGAAGTCGGAGCTGGGCCGGGAGCGGGACGGCCGCCCTCGGTTGTCGTCGCGGTCGCGCTCGGAGGAGGACTGGACGCGGGTCGGCTCGTACACCGGCCTGTCCCCCTCGTCCCGGTCGTCGCTCCGCGCCCGGCCCGTTTCCCGGCGCTCGTCCCAGGGCGCTTCGTCCCCACCGGCGTCGGTGTCCCCGTCGGCGTCGGCGTCCCACGGCGGCTGGACCGGTTCGGGGCGCCCGCGGTCCAGGGCGGCCCGCCCCCGGCCGGAACCGGGCGGGTTGAGGACGTGCCCGGCGACTCCGCCGAGTACGGTTCCGGTGCTCTCCCGCAGGAACTCCAGTACCTGGTACATCGGTTCCCCGATGTCGTGCCGCTCCAGGACCCCGGTGTCGAGGAGCCGGTTGAACACCGCGAGGAAGTCGGCCTGGCCCTCCCGCTTCTCGTGCTGGAGCTCGCGCCTGATGTCCCACTGCTTGTCGGGGTTCATCGCCATGTGGTGGGCGATCTGCGCGAGGTCGCCGCGCCGGAAGAGCTCTTCGAGGTCGCGGGCGCGCTCGGCTACCAGCCGCCGCTCGGCCATGTCCTTGAGGCGCTGCTGCTCCATCTCGCGCTCGTCCACCTGCATGGTCACGGAGACCATGTCGCGCTTGCCGATCGCCTCCTTGATGGCGTCGTCCAGGTCGATGAAGACGAGCACGCGGGTCCGCAGCCCGAGGTCCGCGCCGAGGCTGAACCGTCCGGAGCCGAGCTCGTCCCGTACGGCCTCGTCGGCGCGCTGGGCGTCGGTGAGCCGGAACCTGCGGGAGACCGCGCGCAGCCCGTCGAGGAGGTCGTCGCGCAGCAACTCGGCGACGTCCCAGACCTGTTGGGTGACGACGAGGTGCGGGTCGGCGACCTCCCACTGGACCCGGGCGGCGGCCTTGAAGAAGACCCCGTCGCCGGAGGCGGGCAGCGTGAGTTCGAACTCGGTGACATTGCGCCCGAGTTGGACCTCGAAGACGGTGTAAGGGAAGCCGAGCAGGGGCTTGTCGGTGTCCTCGTTGCGGTCGGGCCACGCGACCCGGTGGCCACCGTTGCGGTAGAGCAGGACGGCGGCGATCTGGCCGCTGTCGCGCTTGTACGGGGGCTTGCGCTCGCGGAGCAGCGGGCCTCTGGCCCCGTTGCCGCGCGGGTCCTGTTCCTGTCGTCCCTGTTCCTGCCCCCGGCGCTCGTCGGAGGGGCCGCCCTGGTTCTGCGGCTCGTTCATCGCGTCGCTCCTTCCGCGACGGCGTCCCACATCCGGCCCGCCGCGCCTTTGTCCATGGGCCGGTCCCGGTCGCCGACCAGCTCCTTCAGCAACCCCCGCAGCCGGTCCCGGTCCCGGCGGCTCACACCGAGCAGCGGCAGGAGCCGGCAGACGTGACCGAGCGCCTCCTCGTCCTTGGCGGCCCGGCGCAGCAGGCTGCCCAGACCGTCGAGGGCCACCTCGCCGGAGCGCGCGGTGTTGAGCGTGTGGCGCAGCAGGGCGCCCAGCTCCGGCGTGAGTTCGGGGCGGGTGGCGAGCAGGGCGACGAGCAGCGGCCGGGCGGCGTGCGGTTCGAGTTCGGGCACGTCGCGCAGGCCCCACAGATGGGTGGTCCGGAACGTCAGGGTGTCGACCATGGTGACGAGGACCAGGTTGGCGAGATTGAGGCGCCCGTCCGCGAGCCACTCGGTCATCCGCCGGGTCACCGTCTCCGGCTCCCCCGAGGCGAGGAGCCTCGCGACGCTGAACGCCGCCGCGGACAGGACGTCCACGTCGGTCGCCTCGCGCCCGCGCACCACCCGCGCCAGCCCGTCGAGCGAACCGCCCACGGTGCCCGCCGCCAGCACATAGCCGTGGGCGAGCAGGACCACGTCGCGCAGTTCGTCGTCGTCGGCCCACTCCTTCAGGACGGCGACGACGGCCGGCCGGACACGGGGGTCCCGGGCGGCCTCGGCGAGTGCCGTGGCGGCGGCCATCCGCGGTACGGCACCGTCCGTGACCGCCATCGGGGCGATCAGTTCGCCGAACCCGTGGATCCAGTCCCAGGAGCAGAGCACCCCGGCGGCGATGGAGGCGCGGACCCACACCTCCGGGCGCGGGTCGTCGCACAGCGAGCGGAGCCAGCGGGAGACCGGGCCGCGCACATTGTGGTAGCCGTGCCAGATCTCGCCGAGGACGGCGGTGGCCAGCGCGTCGCCCTGGAAGCGGATCGCCCGCACGGGAACCTTGGCGGGGCCGAGATCGAGCTCGCCGTCCTCGAGGACGGAGCGGGCGAGGACCGGACGGCCGTCGGCGTGGGTGCCGAAGAGGCGCCGGCCCGGCGGGTGCTCGGGGTCGAGGGTGGAGCTGAACTCCCACGAGAGGAGTTCGGCGGCCTCGGCCGCGATGCTGTAGGCGGAGCCGTTGAAGACGGCGACGGCGATACGGAACGCGGTGGCGTCGAGGGCGGGCTGCGCCTCGGGCAGGGTACCGGGGCGGTCCGCGCCGGCGAACCATGCGCGTGCCTGGGCCCGTACGAACGCCGAGCAGTCCTCCAGGAGTTCCTCGTCGGTGAGCTCCTCCTTCTGCCGCCGGGCCAGGTGGTCGGCGAGCCGGGCGGCCTCGCGCGGGCGCAGCGCGTCGAGGCCCAGGGCCTTGGTCACCTCGGGCCGTCGGGCGAGGTCGCGCGCGGAGTCCAGGGCGCCCGCGGGTTCGCCACGCAGCAGCTGACGCAGATGGCGGTAGAGGACCTCGTCGGAGGGCGGGGGCGGGCAGTACATCCCGTACCGTCCGCGCATCAGCCGGTCGGCGAGGTCGCCGCTCTCGACGAGGACGACGCCGTACGCGTCCTGTTCGCGCAGTTGCCGGCTGAACCGGTCGAGGTGCAGTTCGGAGAGGCGGATGCGGGAGCGGCGGCTCCGGTCACGGGGCTCGTCCCGGCCGCGCTGCGGCTCGTGATCGAGGCGGGCGTCGTCGGACGGCAGCTCCAGGAGGTGGCCGCAGGCCCGCTCCAGGACGTCGGTCTCGATCTCGTCGACGCGGTGGCGGGGGTCGAGGCGGGCGACCTTGTGGTCGGTGAGTTCGGAGAGGAGGGCGAGGGCGGTGGCCTTGCGGCCGCTGCCGGTCTCGCCGCACAGGACCAGGAGGCGGCTCTCCCGCAGGAGTTCCTTCATCCGTACGTAGCCGGGGACCTCGCAGTAGATGTCGTCCAGGCGCTGGAGGGTCTCCTCGGGCACCCGGCCCTGCACGATGTCCGAGCGCGTGCCCGGGCTCGACCAGTACTGGGTGATGAACTGGTTGCCCTCGTAGATCTGGCCGTCGCGGCCGATGTCGTAGGTGCGGCCGGAGGGTCGCGGTGCGAGCGTGCGCAGGGCGGCGCGTGCGGTGCCGGCGCCGCCGGTGCCGCCCACGCCGTCGACGGGGCTGCGGCCGGCCCGGTCGAAGGGGTTGGCCTCGGGCTGCTGTTCACCCGCGGCATCGGTCCGGTCGGCGCCGGGCCGGTCGGCGCCCGCTCGGTCGCCGCCGTGTCGGTCGCCGCCGTGCCGATCGCCTCCCGCCCGGTCGCCGCCGGCGCCCGAGGAGTCGCCACCGGCGGAGGGGCCGTCGTCCCTGGGCTCGTCCCGGCCCGCGGCGCCGTCCTCGTCGCTCATGCGCCCTCCCCGTGCCGGATCCCGGTGATTCCGCCGTGGATCGTGTTGTCCTTGATCACCACGAGGTCACGACCGGCCTGGTAGCTGTCGCCCCGCGTGGGGGTGTCGGTGGGGGGGGGGGGGGGCCCCCCCCCGCGCCCCCCCCCCCGGGGGGGGGCGCGGCCCCCGCCCCCCCCCCCCGCCCGGGCGCCCCAAGGCGGGCGGCGGGGGTAGGGTGTGGGGGGGGGT
>NZ_JBHWBS010000002.1:251229-265607 GCF_042735655.1 Streptomyces sp. NPDC059567
CCCTCCGCGTGGCCGCCGCGGGGGGGGGGGGGGGGGGGGGGGGGGCCGCCCGCGGGCCCCCCCCCCCCCCCGGTCTCGGGGTCGCCACGGCCGTCCCCGCCGTCCTGCTCGCCGAACGGCGGCATCGGAGGTTCCGTTCGGCGGGGGATGTGGAACCAGGCGGTCTCGTCGGTCTCCTTGGAGCGCACCCGGGCCTGCCGGTAGTGCCCCGGCTCCACGTACCGGCCGCCTTCGACGACCACGTTGTCGTAGAGCCAGTCGGAGACGACGACGAGCAGATCGGCGTCGGGCGCGGCGGTCATGATCCGCTTGGCCGTGGGGCTGTCGCAGAGCCGGCAGGCCAGGTCGACCGCACGGCCGACGAGACCGTGGCCGTCCTCCAGGACGAGTCCCGCGTTCATGCCGACCCGCATCCGCAGCCGCTCGCGCCGGCCCGCGTTGTGCTCGCGCAGGCTCTCGTACAGGGTGTCGATCCAGCGTCCGACCATGAACGCCGGCGGGACCTCCGGGCGCAGCGCCCCGAGGATGCCGTCGCCGCGGTCCTCCTGGTGGACCGTGCCCGGTTCGATGCCGACGGCGGCGTACGCCTCGCCGAACGCCTCGTACATGGCGGCGCGCATCCGTCGTTTCGCGTCCATGCCCCAGGTGCCCGATCCGACCGCGTCGCCGAAGACGACGAGGCGATGGATCGCTCCCGCACTCGCTCCCGCGCTCGCTCCCGCACTGCTCACTCGGACTCCCTGTGTGCCGTGTTGCCGTGGTGACGGGTCAAGCCTGGCCGCGCGCGGCGGCCGGCGATGTAGCCGTTTACACACCCGGCGGAGGTTTCTCCGCCGATTTCGTGTGGGGTGATCCGCCCTGGGCCAGCAGGATCAGGACGGGCATGTCGATGACGACCACGCGGCGGTTCGCCGTGCGGACGACGTCCTGTTCCCGCAGCAGCCGGAGGGCCTTGGCCACCGCCTCCCGGGTGGCGCCGATGGCCGCCGCCAGGTCGTGCTGGGGAAGCGGAAGTTCGAGCACGGTGCCGGCGTCCGCGCGCCGGCCGGCCCGCTCGGCGAGCTCCACCAGGCGCGCGGCGAGCCGCTGGAGCACGGTCTCGGAGGCGAGGGAGCGGCGCTCGACGTCGGAGCTGCGCAGCCGGGCGGAGAGCTGCCGCAGGATCAGCGAGGTGGCGTGCGGATGGGCGGCGAGGAAGCGGCGGAAGCGGTCGCCGCTGATGGCGACGGCCTCGACGCGGCCGAGGGCGGTGACGGTGGCGCTGCGCGGCCTGCGGTCCACCGCGGCGAGGTCGCCGACGACTTCTCCCGCGCCGCGCAGGGCGAGTATGAGGCGGGTGCCGCGCTCGGTCTCGACCGAGACGACGGACCAGCCGGACAGGAGCGCGAGGACGTACGCGGTGGTGTCGCGTTCCCGGATCATCACCTCGCCGGGCTCGTAGACGTGCGGGCTCCCCTCGGCGAGGAGCGTCCGGCGGTCCCGCTCGGGCAGGGCGTGGAGAAAGCGGTCCTGGCCGAAAAGACTCACTGTCGTTCACCCCCCGCCCGCGAAGCCGTGGAAGACCCGTGGGGCCGTGTCCGCGCCCGCCTCTGTGTGTTGGTTCCCACCTCATATGGCGTGCGCAGTCACTCTGTTGACGTTGCGTCACGTCGTGGGGTGAAGAACGCTAGGGGCTGGCGAAGAAGCCCGTCAACGGGCACGGGGGGCGCAGGGGAGCGCAACTATCCACTCCCCTGCGCCCCCCGTGGGGAGCGTGTCACAGACGCGGGTCCACCGGCTCGGACTCCAGTGCGAGCACCGCGAAGACCGCCTCGTGCACACGCCAGAGCGGCTCGCCCTCCGCGAGTCGGTCCAGCGCCTCCAGGCCGAGGGCGTACTCGCGCAGCGCGAGCGAGCGCTTGTGGCCGAGGAAACGGTTGCGCAGGCGCTCCAGGTTCTCCGGGCGGGTGTACTCGGGGCCGTAGATGATCCGCAGGTACTCCCGGCCGCGGACCTTGACGCCCGGCTGGACGAGTCGGCCGTCCGCGCCTCGTACGAGCGCCGCGAGCGGCTTGACGACCATGCCCTCGCCCCCGGCGGCCGTCATCTCCAGCCACCAGTCGACACCGGCCCGTACCGACGTCTCGTCGCCCGGGTCGACGATCAGCCGGCGCGTGACCTGGAGGAGCCCCGTCGGATCGTGCTCCACCAGCCGGTCGAGCCATCCGAGCTGCTCGTCGTGCGGCACGGCCGCCAGCGAGCGGCCCTGCGCGGCGAGGAGCTGGAACGGCGCGAGGCGCACGCCCTCCAGGCCCTGCGTCGGCCAGCAGTACCGGCGGTACGCCTCCGTGAACGCCTCGGCGTCCGCCGCCCGTTCGCGCTGCTTGGCGAGGAGCGCGTCCAGCCCGTTCACGCCCCGCGCCGCCGCCTGCTCCAGTGCGCCGAGCGCGCCCGGGAAGACCGCGCGGGAAGCCGCGCCGACCGCCGCGTACTGCGAGCGCAGCAGCCCGGCCGACTTCAGCGACCACGGCATCAGCTCGCCGTCGAGCAGCAGCCAGTCCGTGCCCAGCTCGTCCCAGAGCCCGGCGGCGGTGACGGCCGCCCGCAGCCGCTCCAGGACCTGCTCGGTGACCTCCGGATCGTCGAAGAAGGGCCGTCCGGTACGGGTGTGCAGGGCGCCGGTCGGTCCGCTGACCCCGAACCGCTCGCGCGCCACGTCCGCGTCGCGGCAGACGAGCGCGACCGCGCGGGAGCCCATGTGCTTCTCCTCGCACACGACCCGCTCGACGCCGTCTGCCTTGTACTGGGCGAAGGCCTCGGCCGGGTGCTCCAGATAGCCCTCCGCCTTCGAGGTCGCGGTCGGTGCCATCGTCGGCGGGAGGTAGGCGAGCAGCCGGGGGTCGACCGCGAACCGGCTCATGACCTCCAGGGCGGCCGCCGCGTTCTCCTCCCGTACCGCGACGTTGCCCATCTGCCGGGTCTCCACGATCCGGCGTCCGTGGACGTCGGCGAGGTCGAGCGGGCGTCCCTCGTGCCCGCCCGGCGCCTCGGTCGCGAGCGGCCGGGCCGGCTCGTACCAGACCTTCTCCGCCGGTACGTCGACCAGTTCGCGCTCCGGCCAACGCAGCGCGGTCATCTTGCCGCCGAAGACCGCGCCGGTGTCCAGGCAGATGGTGTTGTTGATCCACGAGGTGTTCGGGACGGGTGTGTGGCCGTAGACGACCGTGGCCCGGCCGCGGTACTCCTCCGCCCACGGATAGCGCACCGGAAGGCCGAACTCGTCGGTCTCGCCCGTCGTGTCCCCGTACAGCGCGTGCGAACGCACCCGGCCGGAGGTCCGGCCGTGGTACTTCTCCGGCAGACCGGCGTGACAGACGACGAGCTTGCCCTCGTCGAGGACGTAGTGGCTGACGAGCCCGTCGATGAACGCTCCGACCTCGGCCCGGAACTCCTCGGTCTCGCGGCCCAGCTGCTCGATGGTCTCGGCGAGGCCGTGCGTCTCCTGGACCTTGCGGCCCTTGAGCCAGCGCCCGAGCTTGTTCTCGTGGTTTCCGGGCACGCACAGGGCGTCGCCGGCCGCGACCATGGACATGACGCGCCGCAGTACGCCCGGGCTGTCCGGCCCTCGGTCGACGAGGTCGCCGACGAAGACCGCCGTACGCCCCTCGGGGTGGTGGCCGTCGACGTATCCGAGCCTCGCGAGCAGGGTCTCCAGCTCGGAACGGCAGCCGTGGATGTCGCCGATGACGTCGAAGGGGCCGGTGAGGTGACGCAGGTCGTTGAACCGCTTCTCCAGGACGACCTCGGCCGCCTCCACCTCCTCGGCGCTGCGCAGCACATGGACCTTGCGGAAGCCCTCGCGCTCCAGACCGCGCAGGGAGCGGCGCAGCTCGCGGCGGTGGCGCTGGACGACATGGCGGGGCATGTCGGCCCGGTCGGGGCGCGCCGCGTTCCGGGCCTGGCAGACCTCCTCGGGCAGGTCGAGGACGATCGCGATGGGCAGCACGTCGTACTGCCGGGCCAGCTGCACCAGCTGACGCCGCGCCTCCTGCTGGACGTTGGTGGCGTCCACGACGGTCAGCCGTCCCGCCTCCAGTCGCTTGCCCGCGATGTAGTGCAGGACGTCGAAGGCGTCCCTGCTGGCGCTCTGGTCGTTCTCGTCGTCGGCGACCAGGCCGCGGCAGAAGTCGGAGGAGATGACCTCGGTGGGCTTGAAGTGGCGGCGGGCGAAGGTGGACTTGCCGGAGCCGCTCGCACCGATCAGGACCACGAGGGACAGGTCGGTGACGGGCAGCGTGCGGGTGGTGTCGGTCATGCCGTGTCCTCCTTCGGGGTCGGGGGGGTGGTGTGGGTGAAGACGGCCATCTGGGTGGGCGGGCCGACCTCGGGATCGTCCGGGCCGACGGGCGTGAACGCGACCTCGTACCCGTACTGCCCGGCGACGTGCGCCGCCCAGCCTCGGAACTCCTCGCGGGTCCACTCGAAGCGGTGGTCGCCGTGCCGGACGTGTCCGGCCGGGAGCGACTCCCAGCGGACGTTGTACTCGACGTTCGGCGTGGTCACGAGGACCGTCCGGGGACGCGCCGAGCCGAACACGGCGTATTCGAGCGCGGGCAGCCGCGGCAGGTCGAGGTGCTCGATGACCTCGCTCAGTACGGCCGCGTCGTAGCCGGTCAGACGCTTGTCGGTGTACGCGAGCGAGCCCTGGATCAGCTTCACCCGGCCGGCCTGCCGCTCGCCGAGCCGGTCGAGCCGCAGCCGGCGTCCGGCGATGGTCAGGGCCCGTACGGACACGTCGACACCGACGATGTCGGTGAAGCGCACGTCCTTGAGCAGGGCCTGCACCAACTGGCCCTGTCCGCAGCCGAGGTCGAGCACACGGGTGGCGTCGGCGGCGCGCAGGGCGGCGAGGATCGCCTCCCGGCGCTGCTCGGCGAGCGGAACGGGCTTCTCCTCGGTGTCCGTGGTCTCGTCGACCGCGTTGTCGAGGTCGTCGACGTCCAGCCCGTCGCTCTCGGCCAGGCGCACCAGCTCCAGGCGCTCCATGGCCTCCCGGGTCAGGCCCCAGCGGCGGGACAGATAGCGGCTGGTGATCAGCTTCTGCTCGGGGTGGTCGGCGAGCCAGCCGTCGCCGGCGCGCAGCAGCTTGTCGACCTCGTCGGGCGAGACCCAGTAGTGCTTGGCGTCGTCGAGGACCGGCAGCAGGACGTAGAGCTGGTTGAGGGCGTCGGCGAGCCGCAGCTCCCCTTCGAGGACGAGCCGCACGTAGCGGGAGTCGCCCCACTCGGGGAACGCGCCGTCCAGCACCACCGGCTCGGCGTCGACGGTGTCCCAGCCAAGGGGCCCGAACAGCTTGCGGACCAGCTCGGCCCCGCCGCGCGCCGGCAGCGCCGGTACCTCGACGCGCAGCGGCAGCGGCTGGGCGGCCCGCTCGGGCATGGCCTTGCAGGCCCCGTGCAGGGCGCTCTTGAAGACCGTGGCGAGCGCGACGGCGAGCAGCGAGGACGCGGCGTAGGGCCGGTCGTTCACGTACTGCGCGAGCGCGGAGTCGGGGGCGCCGCCCCGGCCCTTGCCCTTGCCGCGCCGCACCAGGCCGATGGGGTCCACCTCGAGGAGGAGCGCGGCCGTGCAGCGCTCGGCGCTCGCCTCGGGGTAGAGGACGTGCGCCGTGCCGTGCGAGGTCGAGAACGTCTGCGCGTTGTCGGGATGCTTGTGCAGCAGAAAGCCCAGATCGGTCGCGGGACGTTCGGGGGTGCCGGTCGTACTGATCGTCAGGAACACACGTCCGAGTATGGTCCGCTCGTCCCCCTCCGACCAGGCATTTTCCTCAGCCGTCGGCGGGTTCCGAGGTCGGTCCCCGCAGCGCGGCGGCCAGGGCCGCGATCCGGTCGGGGCCGACCCGGCAGCAGCCGCCCAGCAGCCGGGCCCCGGCCGCGGGCCAGCCACGCATCCGCCCGGGATCGAAGGAACCGCTTCCGTGCCAGGACCGGGCCCGGGCGTCCCACTCCTCGCCACTGTTGGGGTAGACGACCACCGGTTTCCCCGTCGCCCCGGCGGCGATCTCCACGGCCCGGCCCGCGTCCTCCGGCTCACAGCAGTTGACCCCGACCGCGATCACCTGGTCGTTGCCCGCCGCGAGCGCGAACGCCTCCGCGAGCCCCTGCCCGGCGCGGGTCCGCTCCCCGGCGATCGTGTACGAGAGCCAGACCGGCACCCCGCACCCCTCGGCCGCCCGGAGCAACGCCTCGGCCTCGTCGGTGTCGGGCACCGTCTCCAGGGCCAGCACGTCCGGCGCCGCCGCGGCGAGCGCCTCGATACGGGGCCGGTGGAACCGCTCGAGCTCGGCCACGGTCAGCCCGTACCGGCCGCGGTACTCGCTGCCGTCCGCGAGGGTCGCCCCGTACGGGCCCACCGACCCGGCGACCCACACCTGCTCGGCGGCCCCCTCCCCCGCGGCCCGGGCCAGCTCCACCCCGCGCCCGATCAGCCGCGCCGTCTCGGCCCGGCCGATGCCGCGCCGGGCGAAGGCCTCGAAGCCGGCCTGGTAGCCGGCGGTGATCAGGACCCGGGCACCCGCCCGGACGTACGCCGTGTGCGCCGCCGCGATCTGTTCGGGCCCGTCGACGAGGAGCCGGGCCGACCACAGCTCGTCGCGCAGGTCGCAGCCCTGGGCCTCCAGCTGGTTGGAGAGCCCGCCGTCGAGGACGAGCACGTCGGCGGCGAGCGCCTCGGCGAGGGTGCGAGCGGGTGCCATCGGGGTGTCCTTCCCGTCAGCCCAGCTGGGACTGGACCTGGGCGGAGATCAGCTCCAGGTGGTCCAGGTCGTCGAGGTCGAGGACCTGGAGGTAGATCCTGGACGCCCCGATCGCGCCGTACCGGCCGATCTTTTCCACGACCTCGGCGGGCGAGCCCGCCAGGCCGTTGGCCTTCAGCTCCCGCACCTCGCGGCCGATGGCCGCCGCGCGGCGGGCCACCTCGGCGTCGTCCTTGCCGACGCAGACCACGAGGGCGTTGGAGTAGACCAGGTCGTCGGCCCGGCGGCCGGCGGCCTCGGCGGCGGCGCGGACGCGTCCGAACTGCCGCTCGCTGTCCTCCAGCGACGCGAACGGGATGTTGAACTCGTCGGCGTACTTCGCGGCGAGCCGCGGGGTCCGGCTGGCGCCGTGACCGCCGATGAGCACCGGGATCCTGGCCTGGGCCGGCTTCGGCAGCGCGGGCGAGTCGACGAGCTGGTAGTGCTCGCCCTCGTACGAGAACCTCTTGCCGATCTCGGTGCCCCACAGTCCGGTGACGATCGCCAGCTGCTCCTCGAGCCGGCCGAACTTCTCCTTGGGGAAGGGGATTCCGTACGCCCGGTGCTCCTCCTCGAACCAGCCTGCCCCCAGACCCAGTTCGACCCGGCCGCCGGACATCTGGTCGACCTGGGCCACCTGGATGGCCAGGACGCCCGGGAGGCGGAAGGTGCCGGCGGTCATCAGCGTGCCGAGACGGATCCGGCTGGTCTCCCGGGCCAGACCGGCCAGCGTGATCCACGCGTCGGTCGGCCCGGGCAGGCCGTCCGCGGATCCCATGCTGACGTAGTGGTCCGAGCGGAAGAAGGCGTCGAAACCGAGGTCCTCGGTGGCCTTCGCGACCGTGAGAAGGGTGTCGTAGTCGGCCCCTTGCTGGGGCTCGGTGAAGATTCGGAGATCCATGACTCCATCCTGCACCGCGGGGTGACGGTCAACCTCCCCGGCGACCGGCAGGCGATCACTCCGAAGAGTGATCGTCTCCGTTCCCGGTGGCGTCCTTGGACCGTCCCGGGGGCCGGCCGGCCGGGAAGCGGAGCTCGTTCCGGTCGATCTTCGCCGCCAGCGCGGCGAGCGGATCGACGCCGAGCACTCCGCAGAACTGGAGCAGATACGCCAGCACGTCCGCGACCTCGTCCTCGACCCGGTGTGCCCGCTCCGGGTCGTCCATCACCCGGTCCGCCTCGTCGGGCGTCAACCACTGGAAGATCTCCAGGAGTTCGGCCGCCTCGACGCTGAGCGCCGCCGCCAGGTTCTTGGGCGTGTGGTACGGCTGCCACTCCCGCGAGGCCGCGAACTCGGCCAGCCTGCGCTGCAATCCCGCTACATCCAGTTCCGTCACGGCATCAGGTCTATCACCGCTCCCGGGGCGCGGCGGCCGTGGTGACCGTGATGGCGGACAGCAGGAGGCCGCGCTCGGCCAGCCACCGTCCGTCGAGCCGCCGGACGGGCGGATGCGCCGAGGACGGGGACGGCGCCCGGACGTGGGCGGTGAACGAGCCGTCGTTCCGCTCGAAGGAGAGTGCGGCGTCCTCGAAGTCCAGCCGCTGTCCGGTCCAGGGGTACCAGGTCTTGTACACGGCCTCCTTCGCGCTGAACAGCAGCCGGTCCCAGCGGACTTCGGGCGCGACGCGCAAGAGCTCGCGCACATGCCGGAGTTCGCCGGGCAGGGCGATCGACTCCAGGACGCCCTCGGGGACCGGCGCGTTCGGTTCGGCGTCGATGCCCAGGGCCGCCACCGCGGGGGTGCGTGCGGCGGCCGCCGCACGGAAGCCCGCGCAGTGGGTGATGCTGCCGAGGACCCCCGCGGGCCAGCCCGGTGCGCCGTGACGGCCGGGCAGAATCGGCGCGGCGGGCTCCCCGAGCCCCGTCAGGGCCCGCCGGGCGCACCAGCGGGCCGTGGTGAACTCGCGGCGCCGGGTGTCCACGGCATGCGCGATCAGCGCGGTCTCCGCCGGGTACAGGTCCCCGGGCTCGGCCACGTCCTCGAAGGTGTCCACCGCGCAGACACCGGGCGGCATCAGCCGCTCGATCACGGGCCCTCCTCCGGAAGGATCGTACGGAGCCCGGTGTGCGGGTGGCCGGGTCTGCGCCACTCGCGGGGATAGCCGACCGACACCTCCTCGAAGCGGACCCCGTCGTGCCAGGTCGTCCGAGGGATGTGCAGATGGCCGTACACGACCGCGCGGGCCCGGAAGCGGCGGTGCCAGTCCGCGGTCCGTACCGTTCCGCACCACTGCGCGAGGTCGGGATGCCGCAGGACCCGGGTCGGTTCGCGGACGAGCGGGTAGTGGTTGACGAGCACCGTCGCCAGCTCCGGGTCGCAGGCCGCGAGACGCTCCTCGGTCACCGCGACCCTGGCCTCGCACCACGCCTCCCGGCTGGGATACGGATCCGGGTGGAGGAAGAACTCGTCCGTGCAGACGATGCCGTTCGCCTCGGCGAGGGCGAGGGAGCGCTCCTTGGTGGTGGCGCCGGGCACCCGGAACGAGTAGTCGTACAGCACGAAGAGCGGCGCCACGGTGACCGGACCGCCGGGCCCGTGCCACACGGCGTACGGGTCCTCGGGGGTGAGGACCCCGAGGCCGCGGCACAGGGCGACGAGGTGCTCGTACCGATCCTGTCCGCGCAGGCGCAGCGGGTCCTGGCTCGTCGTCCACAGCTCGTGGTTGCCCGGCGCCCAGACGACCTGTGCGAAGCGTCGGCTCAGCAGGGTCAGCGCCCAGTCGATGTCCTCGGACAGCTCGCCGACATCGCCCGCGACGAGCAGCCAGTCGTCGTCGGACGTCGGCCGAAGGCCCTCGACGATCGCCCGGTTCTCCTGGTACGCGACGTGCAGGTCGCTGATGGCCAGCAGCCTGCCCTGTCCTCCGCTCATGTCATGTCGTCCGTTCCTGTGCGTGAAGCCCGTACGTGCGAGTGGTCCCGTGGTCACGAGGTCAGGAAGACCGCGTCCCAGGCCAAGGGTGGCGGGTCCTGCGGACCCGGGCCCCGGCTTTTCGCATACGTGAGGAGCGCGAGGGCCACACCCGCGGCGCCGTCGATGAGGGCAGGGCTCTCCAGGAGCACCGGACCCGCGGGGGTCCGGACCAGCTGCCGGTAGCCGAAGGCGGATTCGGGGTCGTACAGAGAGACGAGTGCCGCCGCCAGGCGGTCGGCGCCTCGCCACAGCTCCTCGTCGCCCGTGCGTGCCGCCAGCCGGACCCCGGCGTGGAGGACGCCGGCGAGACCGTGGCAGAAGCCCGGGTCGTCGCCGCCGAGTTCGGCGACCGGTCGGCGCAGCAGGGCCGCGAGGGCGGTGACGGCCTGCCGCGACGTCGTCCCGTCGGCCAGGGCCGTACCCGCCAGTCCGAGGGCGCCGGCGATGCCGGCGGTGCCGTAGCACCAGCCGGGCCGCGCCGTCGCGTCCCGGGTGGCCGGTGCGGCGCCGGTCTCCTCCTCGAAGGCGACCCGGCCGGGCCACGAGACGCCGCCCCGCCCGTCGTCGTACGCGTGGCCCCGCAGCCAGTCGGTGATCCTCCGGACCGCGTCCGGGGTGCCGGGCACCCGGTGGCCCGCCAGGTGCGCGAGGGACAGCAGGGCGAGCGGGCCGCAGACGCCGTGGGCGGCGCCCGCGTTGAAGTCGCCGCGCGGGTAGGCGGCCCGGTCCCGGGGCACCACGTAGCGGCCCGGGGCGCACCACCACCCGGGGACGTCCACACCGTCGACCCGCAGCGGCTCGGTGAGTTCGATCAGCAGGGCGAGGACGCCCGTCAGCGCGTCCGCCGCCCGTTCGTGGCCCCGGCTGGCCGCCGCGAGGAGCACCCGGCCCTGGCCGGTGAGTCCCGCGACGACGTCGTAGTCCAGGTACGAGAGGCCCTCGGCGCGCCGGACCCGGAGGGCGGCGACCCTGGACCGGGTGTGGTCGGCGAGCACGCCGACGCTCCGGTCGAGCAGCCGGGCGTACCCCCCGGTGTCCTCGGCGCGCAGGAGGGCGGGCAGGACCAGGTTGCCGACGGCCGCCGGTCCCGCCTGCGGGGCCGCGGCGACGGCTGCGGCGAGATGGGCGTGGGCCACCGCGGACCACTGCTCGTCGTCGCGCGCGCAGGCCGTGTGCAGCAGGCTCACGCCGGGATGACCGAGGAGCACGGACGCCGGCTGCCAGCCGGGCAGCATCAGCTCGGCGGGCACCTCGGCGCACCCGGCCGCCGTGACGCGGGCGACCCGCGCCGGGTCACGGAGCCGCTCCGCGACGGTGTACGCGGTCTCCAGCGCCGCTGCCCGGGGGTCATGGGCGAGGGTCATCGGCCGTGCCTCTTCCTGCTGAGACCGAGGGCGAGGCCCTCGCGGGCCGTCACATGGGCGAGGATCTCCTCCTCGCGGCGGGGGCCGAGGAGCCGGTTGCAGTGCATGTGGGCGAGGCTCATCGCCACCGGGGCCCGCCGGTCCCGCGCATCGGCGGATCCGGTGGGGTCGGCGGGGTCGGAGGTGCCTGCGGGCTCCGCGATCTGGGCAGTGAGGACCTCCCGGAGCCCGGCCAGCGCCGCGCCGCGCGCGGCCAGGGCGGCGGCGAGGCCCGGTGGCTCGGAACCGCCGGCGAGGCTCCCGTCGAGCCGGTCGGCGACCGCCTCCTTCGTCGCGCGCGCCACCTCGGAGCGCCGGGCGAGGAAACCCGGGTCACCGAGCCAGCCGAGGGCCTCCTCCGGCGTGCCGAGGCCGGTGAGGAGGTCGAGGATCCCGAGCGCCGCCTGGGTGACCGGCGGCAGCGCGGGGTCGGCCGGCGGGGCGAGCCGGGCCAGGACGACGGCGCTGTCGGTGTGGAAGACCCGCTCGGCGTGACCGAGGGCGGCCGCTCCTCCGTACCGCTCGATCTCCGGGTCGTACGTGTCGAGCACCAGCCGGTCGGTCAGCCCC
The DNA here is from genome assembly GCF_042735655.1 of Streptomyces sp. NPDC059567. Lineage (NCBI taxonomy): Bacteria > Bacillati > Actinomycetota > Actinomycetes > Kitasatosporales > Streptomycetaceae > Streptomyces > Streptomyces sp. NPDC059567. Next base: position 262,890 of record NZ_JBHWBS010000002.1, read on the forward strand.
GCGTCCCTCAGCTCCTCGGCCCATTCCCGTACGGCGGGCAGCAGCACCGGCCACAGGCCCTCGGGCTTGCCGTGGAAGCGCAGCCGCAGATGGGGGTCGGGGTCGGCGTACCGAAGGAAGAACCAGCTGTCGACGCCGGCCGCGCGCACCGCCTCGGAATCGACGAGTCGACTCACATGCTGTGCCAGAACCTGCTGTTGGAGCGAGTCGGGGACGTAGAGCTTGGCGTACAGCCACTCGCCGCCGGGCATGGCCGCCCACCGTGCGCGGCCGTGTACCTCGGCCCCGGCGATGGTCGGCCTCGGGGTCGCGGTCGGTGCCGGCTTCGGGCGGCGGGCGAAGAGGGGGACGACCAGTTCGGTGGCGTGCGGGCCGTCGGCGGCGGTGAACCAGCCGGCGCCTTCCGGGCCGCCGTACCACTCGGTGATCACCAGGCCCTGGGGCCGCTTCACCTCGTCGTGCAGGACCGGCAGATGGCGCGGATCGTCGAGGTCGACGGTGACGCGGTTGTCCACCCGGGTGAGCAGCGTGTACCGGGGGACGCGCAGGCGCCGACGCCATGCGGCGACCGCCTCGTGCCAGCCCGCGTCGGCGCCGTCGCTCTCCGCGGCCCGCTCCCGCAGCGCGGTGTCGGGGAGCCAGCGGGCCGGGGCCAGCACGGTGCGGCCCAGGCGGACCCGGGGCAGGGCGGGGGCGGAGGTCCAGGATCCCCAGTTCCAGGGGGTGCACCAGTCCTGGCCCTCGTATCCGAGGTCGAGCAGGAAGCGTGCCACGTACGGGAGATGACCGCTGCCGGGGTTGAGCATGGAGTACGACACCGGGCGCACCGGCCGGCCGGTCGGTGTGTGCACGACCCGCAGCCCGTCCAGGTCCGCGTGGACGGCGAGTTCCTCGGGGCGCAGATCGATGACTCCCTCGCGGGCGGCCTGCGGGACGCCCAGCGGAATGCGGTACGGGAGCCACTGCGGCACGGTGGCCACGTTCGCGGAGCGGGCCACCCGGGGGCGGTAGGCCACCGTGGCCGTGATCTCTCCGGGCGCGGCGGCCGCGGCCGACTCCTCGGCGCGCGCGACGACCGCGGCGAGCGGGCCGGTCTCCCCGCCCAGGACCGGAGCGAAGCGGCCGAAGGTGGCACCGGCCCGGGGCGAGCCCGGGTTCGCGCCGAGGACGAGACGGAACTCCCCCGCGCAGAGCTCGTCCCAGCTGTCGGCGACGATCTCGGCGCCCAGTTCGAGGGACGCGGGCACCCGGCGGGGAGGGCGGGTGGTGCCGGACGGGTCCGCCCCAGCGAGAGCGGCGGAACCGGCTTCCGTGGCGGCGAGGGCGTCGAGCGTCTTCTCGTCGAGCACGATCTCGCCGACGCCCGCATGCTGTACGGCGCCGAGCACCAGTTCTCCGAGGAGCTGGTCGCGGCGTCGCTCCGCCGCCGAGGGCTCGGCCGCGGCGCTGGCCCCGCCGCCGGACCCGCGGTAGTTCTCCGGGAGGCCGAGTCCCCGTGCCTCGTCGAGGAGTTCGAGCAGCGGCACGGCACGGTCGGTGCCGTACCGCTCCAGGAAGGCCAGGTGGTAGGCGCGCAGATGCGGCATTCCCGGTCGGGCGGCCGTCGTCCGCCACAGGGCGGAGGCGGCCCGCGCGGCCTCACGGGTGACCTCGGCCGGCAGGACGAGGCGGGTGTCGAGTCCCAGATCGGACTGGATCACGTCGTCAGCCTCGCGCAGCTCCCGCATCCGGGCGGTGACCTCGGCGAGCTGCCGGCCCCGGTCGGCGGGCGGGGCCGCGTCCAGGGCGGCGAGACCGGCGCGGACGGCGGCGAGGGCGTGGGTCACGGGGTGGTCGGTGCCGGCCAGTCGCTCCAGCACGTGGTCGAGCGGGGCGGTGTGGTCGGGCGGTGGCACGAGGTCGCTCGACAGGAAGCCGCTTCCCACCAGTTGCCGCACGGTCCGCTCGACGGTCGCGGCGGGAGCCTGGGGGAACCGCTCGGCCAGCGCCTGGACCAGCTCGGGCCAGCCGACCGGGTCGGCGGCCCGTTCCAGGACGTGGGCGACGACTCCGGTGAGTCGTACCGAGTGCGCCAACTGCTGCTTGCCGGTGGGGTCGTGGTGGTCGACGAGGACCACGCGGCCGTCCCGGACCGTACGCAGCGGGTTGGCGGTGAGCGCGGCGCGTTCGCCCAGTCCGGGGGTGGTGACGACCTTGTCCGTGAGGACTCCGTGCAGCCAGGCCGCGTCGGGTCGGCTCAGCGTCCGGTGCGCGCCGCCCACCGCCCGTACGGGGGCGGGACCCGTTCCGGCGAGGGCCACGCCCGCGAAGAGGCCGAAGGGGGTGGGCCGGTACGTCGTCCGGAGCCGGTACTTGGTCAGCGAGACGAGCGCCCGGGTGAGGCGCTTGCGCTTGAGCGGGGCGCCCGACCGTACCTTCTCGACCTCGTCGGCGAGGCTCGGGCTGGCCAGTCGGACGGCCGCGAGGAAGGCGGGGTCCGCGGCCAGCCGGCCGACCTCCGCCCGTAGCGCGGTCTCGGAGGCGAGGCCGTCGGGAGGCCCGGTGGGTGGGGCCGCGGACGCGTCGGCCTCGGGCGGTGCGGGCGGCAGGGGGCCGGCCGCCGCGCGCAGCAGCACCACATCGGCGGCGTCGAAGATGTCGCTGTCCGTCACGTGTCCGTCCCCGGTCCGTTCTGTGCGTGGTGGTGACATGGGAGCGCCGGGCGGCGCGGCCCTGGCG